>CAJQLI010000188.1 GCA_905479125.1 uncultured Alphaproteobacteria bacterium
GCGGCGTCGTGACCGATCTGCCCGATGAAAAAATGCGTTTAGAAAGCGAGACCTTCCGGCGCGACGAGCTTGGGCAGACGGAATACGAACGTCGGTACGCCGGTTTGGTTCATCAGTATTTCAACCGCGACGGCATGATTTCGCTAAGTGAGCAGTTGGGTTGCCGCGCAACGACGACAACACAAGAAATTGCCGGCTACGGCAATTCCCCTTATCGGTTCAATCTATGGATCGAGAAGCCCTGACGCGCAGCGTTAAAGCAGCATCAATGCCGGGTTTTCGATGTAGCGTTTGATTGCCGCCAGCAATTCCGCGCCTATCGCGCCGTCGACGACACGATGATCCACAGACAGTGTGCACGTCATCACGGTTGCCGGCACGATCTCGCCGTCTTTGACGACCGGGCGTTGTTCCCCTGCCCCGACCGCCAGAATACAGGCCTGGGGCGGGTTGATGACGGCGTCAAACTGTTTGACGCCAAACATGCCGAGGTTCGAGACCGAGAACGATCCGCCCTGGTATTCTTCCTGTGCCAGTTTGCCGTCACGGGCGCGCGTGGCCAGGTCTTTCATATCCGCCGATATCTGCTTGAAGCCTTTTTGCTCGGCCGCGCGCACGATCGGTGTGATCAGACCGCCCGGAATAGCCACCGCAACAGAGATGTCGGCTGTATGGAACCGGCGCATAAAGCCTTCGCCTTCATAGGCGACGTTGGCGGCCGGGACTTCCATCAATCCCATAGCACAAGCGCGGATGACGAAATCGTTGACCGATATCTTCACGTCTTCCTGCGCGGCATTCAGGGCTTTGCGAATATTCAGGAGTTCGTCGAGTTCGCAATCCATCGTGAGATAGAAATGCGGCACCTGTGATTTGGATTCGGCCATACGCTGCGCAATAACCTTGCGCATCGTCGACAGCTTGACGACCTCAGACGTGTCACCAGGTACTGCCGCCTGTAGTTCGACAGGTGCAGTGCCGGTCGCAGATTCCGGTTCAGCAACGTTCGAAGCACCACTGGCGATCGCCTCGTCCACATCGCGTTTAACGATACGGCCATCGGGACCGGAGCCCTTGACGCCGCCGAGGTCTACGCCTGATTGCGCCGCCATGCGCCGCGCGAGCGGGCTGGCGAATAAACGGTTACCGCTGCCATCTACAGCGGCCGGTAACGCACCCGACATCGAAATGTTTGCCGTCCCGGACTTTGCAGCCGGTGCGCCGCCTGTCATCGCAGCCTCTACATCGGACCTGACGACTTTTCCGTGTGCACCGGAACCCTGCACAGCCCCCAGATCAACGCCCGCCTGGTCCGCAATGCGCCGGGCAAGCGGGCTCGCCTTTACATCACCTGACGACGCTGCTGGTGCTGCCGCAGGCGCTGCAGGAACGGCCTCGGCCTCTGCTGCAGGAGCTTCATCCGCTGCCGGGGGTGTATCAGTCGTCTCTGGCGCGGGAGCAGCCGTGGCTGGCGCTTCATTGGCCGCGGAAGCGTCTTCGCCGTCTTCGAGCAGAATACCGATTACCTGATTGACCGGAACAGATTCGGTTCCTTCCGCGACGAGGATCTTGCCAACGATGCCTTCATCGATGGATTCAACCTCCATCGTCGCCTTGTCGGTTTCTATCTCGGCGATAACATCGCCCGGATTGACCTGATCGCCCTCCTTGACGTGCCACTTGGCAAGATTGCCCTCAGTCATCGTCGGCGACAGGGCCGGCATGAGAATTTTAATGGACATATCCGCGATCCTGCCCGGTCAGTCCGCGTAGCAGACGGCTTTTGCCGCCGTTACGACATCCGCAACCTGCGGCAAGGCCAGCTTCTCAAGATTGGCTGCATAGGGCAGTGGAACGTCCACTGCACAGACACGTTTCAATGGCGCATCTAGCCAGTCGAATGCTTCTTCCATCATGATTGCTGCGATCTCAGAACCCATTCCCGCAACCGGCCAGCCTTCCTCGACCGACACGATACGGTTGGTTTTCTTGACGGAGTTCACGATGGTTTCGGTATCGAGCGGCCGCAAAGTGCGAAGGTCGATCACTTCGGCCTCGATACCCTGCTTCGAGAGTTCCTCGGCCGCGGCAAGCGCGTGCCCCACCATGACCGAGAATGCCGTAATCGTAACGTCGCTGCCCTCACGCACGATCTTCGCCTTGCCGATCGGCACGGTCCAGTCATCGTCGTCGGGGACATCAAAGCTCTGTCCATACAGAATTTCGTTTTCGAGGAAGATCACCGGGTTCGGGTCACGAATAGCCGATTTAAGCAGCCCCTTCGCATCAGCCGCTGAATACGGCGCCAGAACATAAAGACCCGGCACATGGGCATACCAGCTCGCGTAACACTGCGAATGCTGGGCTCCGACACGTGCGGCAGCGCCGTTCGGCCCACGGAAGACCGCGGGGCAACCCATCTGACCACCGGACATGTAATTGGTTTTTGCCGCAGAGTTGATCAGATGATCCATCGCCTGCATGGCAAAGTTGAAGGTCATGAATTCTACGATCGGCTTCAGGCCGGCAAAAGCGGCACCGACACCGAGCCCGGTAAACCCGTGCTCGGTAATCGGTGTATCGATCACACGCATCTCGCCGAACTCGTCGAGAAGTCCCTGGCTGACCTTATAGGCTCCCTGATACTGACCGACTTCTTCGCCCATCAGGAAGACGTTTTCGTCGCCGCGCATTTCCTCTGCCATCGCATCACGCAGCGCGTCGCGGACCGTCGTGCTGGTTGTCGGGCCGGTGAATTCCTTCTCAGCCGCAACCGGTTTAGCCGCCGGCGCACTCACCGTGGCCGCAGGTGCAGCCTCTTCGGTTTTCGCCTCGACATCCGCATCTGCCGGTGCTGTTTCAGCAGTGGCTGCAGGCGCGGCAGCTGGTGCCGCATCGCCGATATCACCGGCACTTTCACCTTCTTCAAGCAACACACCGATCACGGCGTTCACTTTGACGTTCTCGCTGCCCGACGCAATTACGATCTTGCCGAGGACACCTTCATCGACGGCTTCGACTTCCATGGTGGCCTTGTCGGTTTCGATTTCGGCGATCACATCACCGGCCGAAACCGTGTCGCCCTCGTTCTTGTGCCATTTAGCCAGGTTGCCTTCCGTCATCGTCGGCGACAGAGCGGGCATCAGAATATTGATAGACATTTTCTTTTCCTTATCCCGTCTCAGGCTTCGACCAGAACGTCGGTATAGAGTTCCGACGGATCGGGTTCAGGGCTTTCCTGTGCGAATTCTGCGGCTTCGACGACGATTGCGCGCACCTCCTTGTCCATCTCTTTGAGGTCGGCTTCGGTCTTGGAGCCGGACTCAACGATGACCTTGCTCAGATTGGCAATCGGGTCGTGGTTATCACGCATATCGGAAACCTCTTCCTTCGTCCGGTACTTCGCCGGATCGGACATTGAATGCCCGCGGTAGCGGTAGGTGAGCATCTCCAGCACGTAGGGGCCGTTTCCGTCACGGCAGTGCTTAACGGCTTTTTCGGCGGCAGCATGAACCGCGAGGACATCCATGCCGTCAACCTGTTCACCCGGCATGCCATAGGGTTCACCCAGACGGTAAAGCTCCTTTGCCGCCGAGGCACGCGCAACGGACGTTCCCATGCCGTAGCGATTGTTCTCGATTACATAGATCACCGGCAGATCCCAGAGTTCCGCCATATTGAAGGCCTCGTTCACCTGGCCCTGGTTGACGGCGCCATCACCGAGATAGGTCAGCGAAACACCGCCGGTCTTCTTGTACTTCGCGGCAAAGGCCAGCCCCGTCCCGATCGGCACCTGTGCGCCGACGATGCCGTGCCCGCCGTAAAAATTCTTTTCCTTCGAAAACATATGCATCGAGCCGCCCTTACCCTTGGAGTATCCACCGATACGTCCGGTAAGTTCAGCCATGACACCCTTCGGATCCATACCGCAGGCCAGCATGTGCCCGTGGTCACGGTAACTGGTCACAACGGCATCCCGTTCATCGATCGCAGCCTGCATGCCGACGACGACCGCTTCCTGCCCGATATAGAGATGACAGAACCCACCAATCAGCCCCATGCCATACATCTGGCCTGCGCGCTCCTCGAAACGGCGGATCAACAACATATCCCGATAATATTTTAATAGCTCGTCCGCGTTGGCCTTCGGCTTCGCGGTCCGGCTGCGGGGAGCGGCTTTCGTCTTCGCCTTACCCTTGCCGCCTTTGGCTTTCGAAGCTGCACTCTTGGGAGCTGTCGCCATAAAATCCTCCGTCTGAAATACGTGCATATGCGCGTATTTTCTTCTGATTACCTGCGCACAGAATATAGAAACCGCGCAAAGCCGCAACCGCGACCTCGGCAAGTATGTATCGTATTATATGGTTAAGATTTTAAGATAATTTCAAAAAATCGAAAGCTGGCCTCAAACTGACAAGCTGCCGTCAGAACGCTCTATCGATTACCGGAGGTCAGTGTGTCGATGACGATCAGTTCATCCGGCCGCACCAGACCGGCCATGATACGGGCGCGCTCATCGAGCATATCCGCGTCCAGCTGCTCGGATCGCAGAAGCGAAATACGCCTTTCCTGGTCCGTCCGAACGGTGCGGGTCTGCTGGAGCGTTTGCTCCGCCACGGTAACCTGCTTCTGCAGATGCATCCATGCCAGTACACCCCGGTCACCCTGGAAGGAGTGAACGAGGAAATAACAGACGAACAGCGCCCCGACGATCGGAACGAT
>CAJQLI010000189.1 GCA_905479125.1 uncultured Alphaproteobacteria bacterium
AAGAAAACCGCAGTTTTCTGCCGTTTTTCAGTGTTTTAGGCAAAGAATCACCCGAATCGATTCGGGTTTTCCGATTCACGCCGCGTTTGGCTGGAAACGCGACGAAACGAAAAACGGCCTCCGCATCCCAGCGAAGGCCGTAAAATCATAATCCGGTAGCAGCGTCAGTGCGTGACGACACCCTCGGCGTCCTCGTCTCCGTCTTTCGTGGCGACGGGCTCGGCATCCATGTCGTCTTCCCATTCGATCGGAACAGGAACCCGCGTCAGAGCCTCGCTCAGCACTTCGTCAACCGTGCTCACAGGAATAACCGTAAGTCCCTTCAGAACGTTGTCCGGGATTTCCACGAGATCCTTTTCATTGTCCTTCGGGATCAGGATCGTCGTGATACCGCCACGGTGGGCCGCGAGGAGTTTTTCCTTCAGTCCACCGATCGGCAGAACCCGGCCGCGAAGCGTTACTTCACCCGTCATCGCAACATCACGGCGTACAGGGATCCCCGTCAGGGCCGAGACGATAGATGTGCACATGGCAACACCGGCGGAAGGTCCGTCCTTGGGCGTGGCACCCTCCGGCACGTGAACGTGGATATCACGCTTATCAAAGAACTTCGGACTGATGCCGAAGGTCACCATGCGCGACCGGATATAACTGCGAGCCGCAGAAACCGATTCCTGCATCACGTCGCCGAGCTTGCCGGTACGGGCAATATTGCCTTTACCGGGCATCAGCAGGGCCTCGATCGACAGCAATTCGCCGCCCACTTCGGTCCATGCCAGTCCCGTGGTCACACCGACAAGGTCTTCGCTTTCCATCTCGCCGAAACGATACCGCGGCACACCGGCAAACTTGTCGAGATTACGCCTGGTAACCCGAACCGACGTGCGGCTCTTGGTTGCCAGTTCCTTCACTGCTTTACGCGCAAGGTTTGCGAGTTCACGCTCAAGATTACGGACGCCGGCTTCGCGGGTATACAGCCGAACAAGGTCACGCAGCGCATCGTCGGAAATAGACCATTCAGCCTTTTTCAATCCATGCGCCTTTACCTGCTTGCTAATCAGATGGCGTTTCGCGATTTCGACCTTTTCGTCTTCCGTATAGCCGGACAGACGGATGATTTCCATCCGGTCCAACAGCGGCTGCGGCATGCGCAGCGTATTGGCTGTCGTCACGAACATAACATCAGACAGGTCGTAATCGACCTCCAGGTAATGATCGGCGAATGTGCCGTTCTGCTCGGGATCAAGGACCTCCAGAAGCGCCGAGGTGGGATCCCCACGCCAGTCGGCACCCAGCTTGTCTATTTCATCAAGCAGGAACAGCGGATTGGTGGTCTTCGCCTTCTTCATGCCCTGGATGACCTTGCCCGGCATAGAGCCGATATAGGTCCGCCTGTGGCCGCGAATCTCGGCTTCGTCGCGCACACCGCCAAGCGACATACGCACGAAGTTTCTGCCTGTTGCTCTGGCCATGGATTTGCCCAGCGATGTCTTACCGACACCGGGCGGCCCCAGAAGGCAGAGGATCGGCCCCTTCATCTTGCGCACACGGGTCTGGACAGCGAGATATTCAAGAATCCGCTCTTTGACCTTCTCCAGCCCGTAATGGTCCGTATTCAGGATCTTTTCGGCCGCCTTGATATCTTTCTTCACGCGCGAGCGCTTGCTCCACGGAATACTCAGTATCCAGTCGAGATAATTGCGCACGACCGTGGCTTCAGCCGACATCGGGCTCATGGACTTCAGCTTTTTAAGCTCCTGGGTCGCCTTTTCCTTGGCTTCCTTCGGCAGCTTCGTGCTCTCGATCCGTTCTTCGAATTCACCGGCTTCATCACGACCATCTTCGGTCTCGCCCAGTTCCTTCTGGATCGCCTTCAGCTGTTCGTTCAGATAGTACTCGCGCTGCGTCTTCTCCATCTGCCGCTTCACGCGGTTCCGGATACGCTTTTCAACCTGCAGAACGCCAATTTCGGATTCCATGAAGGAATACGCACGCTCGAGACGGTCCGCGGCGGAAACGAATTCCAGCAGTTCCTGCTTTTCGGAGATCTTGAGCGCAAGGTGCGACGCGATCGTGTCAGACAGTTTGCCCGGATCTTCAATCTGATTGAGCGAAACAAGTACTTCCGGAGGAATTTTCTTGTTCAGCTTGATGTACTGCTCGAACTGCGTGACAACCGAACGGCTGAGGGCTTCGAGGTCCTTGCTGTCATCGACGGCATCGTCGAGAAGTTCTGCTTCAGCCTGGAAGAAATCATCGTTCTCTGTGTAGCGCACGATTTTCGCGCGCTGGCTGCCCTCGACGAGCACCTTCACGGTTCCATCGGGGAGTTTCAGCAGTTGCAGCACCGTACCGATGGTGCCCATCTCGTATATATCTTCGACAGCAGGATCGTCCTGTCCGGCATTTTTCTGAGCCACAAGCAGGATCTGCTTGTCGTCCTGCATGACATCTTCAAGCGCTTTTACGGACTTATCCCGGCCGACAAAGAGCGGCACAATCATGTGCGGGAACACAACAATGTCCCGCAGGGGAAGGACCGGAAAAATCGCTGTTTTGGCGGTATCCGACATATTTTTTCTTTCCTGGCTACGCTATTGCGGCAGGCACTGAACAGTGCGCCGCGTCTACTATTAAGATGGCTTGCACTGGCGTAAAATCAAGCTGCAGCGAGTCAGGCGGTCGTCCCGCTTTCTTCGCGCGTATCCGCGTAGATATAAAGCGGCTGGGCCCGACCTTCGACAACTTCACCATTTATCGCAATCTCCTCAACGCCCTCAAGGCCCGGCAATTCGTACATCGTCTCGAGCAGAATACTCTCGAGGATAGACCGAAGGCCGCGCGCGCCCGTCTTGCGCTTGATACCCTTCTGAGCGATGGAAGATAGCGCATCTTCACTGAACGTCAGCTTAACGTCCTCCATCTCGAAGAGGCGTCCGTACTGCTTGATCAACGCATTCTTGGGCGTCGTCAGAATCTCTACCAGAGCGCTTTCATCCAGGTCTTCGAGCGTTGCCAGAATCGGCAAACGCCCGACGAATTCTGGAATTAGACCGAATCGCAGCAGATCTTCCGGTTCCACATCCCGGAGAATGTCCCCGGTGGAACGATCATCGGGGCTACGCACATCTGCGCCAAAGCCAATACCCGCGCCAAGTCCGCGCTCGCCAATAATCTTGTCCAGACCGGCAAACGCACCGCCACAGACAAACAGGATATTCGTTGTATCCACCTGCAGGAATTCCTGCTGAGGATGCTTGCGGCCGCCCTGAGGCGGCACGGAGGCAACGGTACCTTCCATGATCTTCAGCAACGCCTGCTGCACGCCCTCGCCCGACACGTCACGGGTTATCGACGGGTTGTCGGATTTACGCGAAATCTTGTCCACCTCATCGATGTAGACAATGCCGCGTTGTGCGCGTTCCACGTTGTAGTCCGCAGACTGCAGGAGCTTGAGGATAATGTTTTCGACATCTTCGCCGACATAACCCGCTTCGGTAAGCGTCGTCGCGTCAGCCATCGTAAACGGCACGTCGAGAATCCTGGCAAGCGTCTGGGCCAGGAGCGTTTTACCGCAACCGGTCGGTCCGATCAGGATGATATTCGACTTCGCGATCTCAACATCGCCGTTCTTCTGGCCATGAGACAATCGTTTGTAATGATTGTGAACCGCGACCGAGAGCACACGCTTGGCATGCGCCTGACCGATAACGTAGTCGTCCAGGACACCGCAGATTTCCTTCGGTGTCGGAACCCCTTCGCGTGATTTGACGAGAGTGGTCTTGTGCTCTTCGCGGATAATATCCATGCAAAGCTCGACGCACTCATCGCAGATGAACACCGTCGGGCCGGCAATCAGTTTCCTGACTTCGTGCTGGCTCTTACCGCAGAAAGAACAATAGAGAACGTTTTTCGAGTCGCCGCTGACGGACTTGCTCATAGAAACCCCTGAAAGCCTAGGTGGTGCAAGCGCATGTTAACCAAGCCTGCCGCAACCGTCCATCCGCAAACCGGCGGTGAAAGACGGCAGTTTCCCTTGGCTGTTACGCGCATTCCGGAAATTCTCATATAGGTCGCGATTCTCTTCCGTATAGATGCATTGTGCGTCCAGAGACCTCAACAATGCATTAACGAAACGTAACGAATCCGATCAATCTTTCTTATCCGCAGCGCTGTCATCAGCATCTGACGGAACCGGACGATCGGAGACGACTTCATCGATGATACCGAATTCCTTGGCGTCTTCAGGTGCCAGGAAACGATCACGTTCCATCGCTTCTTCAATGACATCAATCTTCTGGCCGGTGTGTTTGACGTAGATTTCATTCAAACGCGAGCGCAGCGAGAGGATTTCCTTGGCATGGATCTCAATATCCGTTGCCTGTCCCGAAAACCCGCCAGAAGGCTGATGGACCATGATCCGGGAGTTGGGCAGCGAATAACGCTTTCCTGCGGCACCGGCCGCCATCAGCAGCGATCCCATGGACGCGGCCTGCCCGATGCACACGGTCGAAACTTCCGGCCGGATGTATTGCATCGTGTCGTAAATCGCGAGACCGGCCGTCACAAGGCCACCCGGCGAATTGATGTAAAACGAGATGTCCTTGGTCGGGTTTTCCGATTCCAGGAACAGCAACTGCGCACAGATGAGGCTGGATACGTGATCTTCCACCGGTCCTACCAGGAAGATGATCCGCTCCTTCAGGAGGCGTGAATAGATATCATAGGCGCGTTCGCCACGGTTGGTCTGCTCGACCACCATAGGAACCAGGCCGTTCATGTGGGTTTCGTTAGCGGGGTACATTCGATCTCCAGCGATGTTATAGCGTTCCCGTCTCTATCGGGTCCGCCGGTTTCAACCTTCAGGTCGTCATCCCAACCTTGACTGCCTATTTGCCTTTGGCCTTGGCCTTTGCGGCCTTTTTCTTTTTTGCCTTCTTGGCCTTGCCTTTTTTCTCCGCAGCACCGCTCTCGTCCGGATCAGCCAGAAGCTCTTCCGTCGAGACGGCGCGTTCGGTCACTTTGGCAAGCTCCAGGATATAATCGATGATCTTTTCTTCGAAGATCGGTGCCTGCAACTCCTGCATTGACTGCGGATTTTCCTGATAATACTGCATTACCATCGCTTCCTGTCCCGGGAAACGCCGCGCCTGCTCTGCCATCGCCTTGTTCAGATCATCCTGGCTGACAGTCAGGCTATTCGCCCGACCGATTTCAGACAGGAGCAAACCGAGCCGGATACGGCGCGCGGCGATTTCACGGTAGCGTTCGCGAAGTTCATCGTCAGACTTGCCCTTGTCATCTTCGTCGAGCTGGTCTTTTTCCTTTGCTTCTTCAAGCTGCTTCCAGATGCTT
Organism: uncultured Alphaproteobacteria bacterium; assembly: GCA_905479125.1. Lineage (GTDB taxonomy): Bacteria > Pseudomonadota > Alphaproteobacteria > MPNO01 > UBA830 > CAXBCP01. The sequence goes on from CAJQLI010000189.1 coordinate 5,356, forward strand.
TCGAATTCTTCGTCCAGCATGCCGGGGGGTACTTCGAAATCGGCCTTGTCTGCCAACTGGTCGAGCAATTCACGTTTCAGACGTCCACGCGAAACCTGCGTGTACTCATTCCCGATCTGATCCCGAACCATCGTCTTGAGCGCATCAAGGTTTTCCGCGCCCATCGACGTCGCAAACTCGTCGTTGATCTCAACGGCGGCCGGTGTGCGGACCTCGGTGACTTCTACGTCGAATGAAGCCGATTTGGATTTCAGGTTTTCAGCCTGGTAATCGTCCGGGAAGGTCACGTTGACCTCTTTTTTCTCTCCCGCCTTGGCGCCGATCAACTGGTCTTCGAAGCCCGGAATGAAACGGCCGCTGCCGAGTTCGAGTTCCATGCCGTCGGCCGAACCTCCGTCAAATGCCTCACCGTCGATCTTGCCGACGAAATTCATTACGACCTGATCACCGCTGGCCGCCGCGCGTCCGTCTTCGGCAGCAAATGTCTTCTGCTGCTCTGCCAGGCGCGTAAGCGACTGCTCGACATCGTCGTCCGGAATCTCGGCCGTCAGTTTTTCGAGCTTGATGGTGCCAAAATCAATCGGCGGAATTTCAGGAATCACCTCAACCGTGAGCTTGTACTCAAGGTCGACGCCATCCTCGAAGGTCACCAGATCGATCTTCGGCTCCATTGCCGGGCGAAGTTCTCTCTCTTCCATCGTCTTCTGGATGGTGTCCTGAATGGTCTGTTCCAGAATCTCGCCACGGACAGAATCTCCGTAGCGCTGCTTCAAAACGGCCAGAGGCACTTTACCGGGTCGGAAACCGGGCACATTCACTGATGCGCCGACCTCAGCCAGGCGTGTGTTCATCCGTCCTTCAATGTCTTCCTTGGGAACGACTACTGAAAACTCGCGCCGCAAGCCTTCACTACTGGTTTCTGTAACCTGCATAAATCTCTCTTTCACCGTCAGCCAGAAGACCGACCAATTATGTACGGGCCCGACCTAAATAGTTGGTGCGGGCGAAGGGACTCGAACCCCCACAGCTTTCGCCACCAGAACCTAAATCTGGCGTGTCTACCAATTCCACCACGCCCGCAGAAACGGGGCTCACACCTAATGGTCGCGTCAGTTTCCATCAACCAAAGTAAATGGTGGCGGGGGTCTACATCAAACGGGCCGTTCGAGCAATGGTATCGTGCCTAAATGTTAACGCCCCTGCCCGCCTATGCCAGGCGCCTGATGCATGCCCTCGCCGCTGCATCGAGGATTGCGTCGGAATCGATTCCGTAATGGGCATAGAGATCCTGCAGATCACCGGACTGGCCAAACGTATCGACACCAAGGGGATAGATACGATGCCCAGCGACCGAGCCGAGCCAGCCGAGCGTGGCTGATTGAGCATCGCAAACCGTCACAAGCGCGGCATCGTCTGCAATCACATCCAGCAGGTCTTCAACATGCGCCGTCGCGGTCTGATTACCGGCCCGCCGGGCCTGACGGGCAGAGATCCAGTCGGCGTGCAATCGGTCAGGCGACGTGATCGCCAGCAGACCTGCACCCGGAATATCTTCAAGAAGGTCCTGATGCGCCGCCATTGCTTCAGGTGCGATTGCCCCGCAATAGGCGATCACGAGCTCGGTGCCCTGTTCCGGCTGTTTGAGCCAGTATGCACCGCGCGTGACATTATCGCGGAGCTCATCTGTCATCTCGCGGTCCGGCTGTTCGAGGACGCGCGTAGACAGTCGAAGCGCAACAGACCCGCCATCATCGGCCTGCATGTAGTCGAAGCCCCAACGCATTATCTCGGCCAGTTCGTCCACATATGCCGGCTCGAAAGCCGCCATGCCGGGCTGCGCCAGGGTAATCAGGGGCGTTTCCGACGATTGATGCGCCCCACCTTCCGGCGCCAGCGTGATGCCCGACGGCGTCGCGACGAGCATATAGCGGGAATCCTGGTAACATCCGTAATGCATGGCATCGAGCCCGCGACGGATAAACGGATCGTAGACGGTCCCGATAGGCAGCAGGCGTGCCCCGAACATACTCGCAGAAAGGCCGAGCGCAGAGAGCTGAAGAAACAGATTATTCTCGGCAATCCCCAGTTCAATATGCTGCCCCTGCGGCGACATCTGCCACTTTTGAGGCGAAACAACGGATTCCTGCGCAAACGTATCGGACGTTTCCGACCGGCTGAATATCCCCCGGCGGTTTACCCACGGCCCCAGGTTGGTCGACACGGTAACGTCAGGCGAAGTCGTCACGATTCGCTCTGCCAGTTCGCTCTCGCTTTGCGCAATTTCATTCAAAATGCGGCCAAATCCATCCTGGGTGGACATTTTCGGTCGAAGCTCGACCTTGAGACGCGATGGAATATCAATCTTCGGCGTCTCGAAACGCCGGGGATATGCCTGGGCGAAGGGGACCTGCTCCAGAAAGTCTTCCATGTCATCCAGGTCAACATCCAGCCCGGCAAACCTCTCCCATTCGTCACCCGGTGAAATATTCATCGCATCGCGGAACGAATCCATCTGATCGACGTTCATCAGCCCCGCATGATTGTCCTTGTGTCCCGCAAAAGGCAGGCCGAAGCCTTTCACGGTGTAGCCTATGAAACATGTCGGAAGATCATCGGTAACTCCCTGGAATGCCTCAAGAGACGTATCGAGATCATTCCCGCCCAGATTCGTCAGCAACCGGTGAAGGGAATCGTCGTCATGCTCATCAAGCATCGATTTGATGCCGGCAACACCGCCCAAATCACGTTTCAGATGCTCGCGCCATGCCGCTCCACCCTTGAAGGCCAACGCAGAATAGAGCGAATTCGGGCAGGTATCGATCCAGTTGCGCAGCGAATCCCCGCCCGCCCCGGCAAAAGCCTGCTCAAGCAGCTTGCCATATTTCAGGGTCACCACCCGCCAACCCATGTTCTCGAAAAGGCGATCAATTCGACCGAAAAGCCGGTCTGAAATCACCGAATCCAGGCTCTGGCGGTTATAATCGATGACCCACCAGACATTCCTGATGTCCTTTTTCCAGCCCTCGAGCAGCGCCTCGTATATGTTCCCTTCATCCAGCTCTGCGTCACCCACCAGAGCAATCATCCTGCCCTCTCGCGGCCCTTCGCGCGCCATGCCTTTCAGCCGGACATAATCCTGCACGATTGACGAAAAGACCGTGTGGGCTGCCCCCAGACCGACTGACCCGGTCGAAATATCGACATCGTCGGTATCCTTGGTTCGCGATGGGTAGGACTGCGCACCGCCGAAAGCTCTCAGCTGCTCGATTTTTTCCCGGGTCTGATTTCCCAGGATGTATTGAATCGCGTGGAAAACCGGTGATGCATGGGGTTTGACCGCCACCCGGTCCTGCGGCCCGAGGACGTCGAAATACAGCGCCGTCATCATCGTTGCCACAGAAGCACTCGAAGCCTGATGTCCTCCGACCTTCAGTCCGTCACGGGCTGGCCGGATATGATTGGCGTTGTGGATCATCCAGCTCGACAACCACAGAACCTTGCGCTCAAGCGCCCGAAGTGCCGTCATCTTGTCGGATTCGAACGTCGGTCCCGGATTTATCTCATCCAGTTGGATGTTAGTCGCCATAGCTTTCAATTCCCATCAGGTCCGGCGCCATAATAGCGCCCACGTTCCTTTGATATCTTGCGAACTAAGTGGTAAATTTCCCCCTACACGCAATAATCATCGTGTTTTTTTCACTATATTGGCAGATTCTGTTGTTATGGAACTCGATACAATCGACATCCGGATTCTCGACCACCTTCAACGCAATGGGCGGGTAAGCAATGTCGAGTTGGCCACTGCAGTAGGGCTGTCCCCCTCTCCCTGCCTGCGGCGCGTCCGTGAACTGGAAAACGCCGGCATTATCGACCGTTATGCGGCAATCCTGGATCAGCGCTCCGCCGGCTACGCCCTGAGTGTATTCGTCCAGGTCACGCTGGAGCGACAGATAGAAACGGCCCTTGAAGGGTTCGAGCGGATAATTGCCGCGAGGCCCGAGGTGATGGAATGCTACCTGATGACCGGAGATTCGGATTACCTGCTGCGCGTGGTCGTTCCCGATGTATCCGCTTATGAAGCGTTCTTGAAAAACCACCTGACGCGCATAGCAGGCGTCTCCAGCATCAAGTCGAGCTTTGCGCTGAACCGGGTGAAATATGAGACAGCCCTGCCCCTCAAAGTGAGCAGAACAGCATGAATAAGGCGGAATTGAATAAGCAGGAATTACGGTTTTGTGCGAGCAGCTCTACGCTTCGAGGGCAGAAACACGCTCACGATACTGATCGGCGAAGGATTTTAAGGCAAGCATGCGACCTCCACCGTCGAAACGGCTCTGGTTCGGGCGCCTGAAGCTCACCTGAAAGCGGACATGGGGAATCCCGTATGAGTCTGTGCCGACGGAAAGCACCTGCGCTGTCTCCACCATACGGTCGCGATGAATACGCTGAAAAGTGGACCCGGCCCGGACATATTCCAGGTCTCTTCCTAGCTTAAAGAAGAAACTGCTCAGCGAGCGTCCGTTGTCGTTCTTCAGCCAGCTCATGACCTCTTGCTTCCCCGTGGACAATAAAGACCCCCGTTGATCTCGCAGAGATTGTACGTCACGGTTCTTAATAAACCGTTAACGGATACCGACTAACTGACTGTTTTATAATAATTATTGCTTTTATCCACACACGCAAAAGGCGATAATACCTAAAGTTCATCGTCATGAAGGTGAACATTCAAAACCTAACCCGGGCCGGCGGTCTTCTTAAGTCCCGCGAGTGAACCGGGTATTCCCGCGCATATGTCTTCCGCGAGGAGCCCAGGCCCGAAGGCGCTCGCTATATCACCCGAAAGCCAGGCCGCGGCGGCAGCCGCTTCAAACGGCGGCATTCCCTGCGCCATCAGACCAAGGATGGTGCCGGCGAGAACATCCCCTGCTCCCGCGGTTGCAAGGGTCGGCGGGGCATTGAAATTGATCGTGGCCCGACCATCCGGTGCCGCGACGATGGTATCCGCTCCTTTGAGCAGGACCACGGCATTGGCCTGTTCGGCCGCTTTTCTGGCGCGGGACAGCTTATCGCCGGTCATCTTGAATAGCCGCGAGAATTCTCCTTCATGCGGTGTAAGAACAGACTTGCCCCCCTCCAATGCACCAAACAGCTCACCCGGCGCCTCTCTGAAGGCGGTCAGTGCATCGGCGTCGATGACAACAGCCTTCCCGGCATTCGCCGCAGCCAGAACGATGTCGTGCGTCGTCCGGCTCACGCCACCGCCCGGTCCGATCAACACGGCATTTTTTCGATCGTCCACCAGGATTTCGGCGAATTCATCAGCCGTCCGGAACGGCAGGGTCAATAACCCCGGCGCATCCGCCGTATACTGAGGGAGAACTTCCGGGCTCGCCGCAACGGTGACCAGTCCGGCGCCAATCCTGCGTGCCGCCCACGATGCCAGTCTGCCGGCCCCCGCCATCGCCGCACCCCCGGCTATTACCGCATGACCGCGGGTGTATTTATGATCTTCGGCACGCGGCCAAGGAAAATCCGCCAACCACAGCCCCGGGGTATTCGCATGTGTTTGACGATTGATACTATCGAGAACAACTTCCGGAATGCCGATATCCGCAATGACGACCTCTCCCGACCGGGCCCGTCCCGGCATCAGCAGGTGCCCCGGTTTTCGACGGAAAAAAGTCACGGTCAGATCCGCAGACACAGCGCTGCCCAGCACCATCCCGGTATCTCCATGCACACCACTTGGGATATCCACCGCGACGCAAGGAACATCGGTATCTGCCAGCGCGGAAATAACTGCCTGCGCGACACCTTCAAGCGGCCGTGTGAGCCCAGCGCCAAACAGCGCATCGACGATCAGGGCTGCCCCGTCCAACAGATCGCTGGACAGTGGAACGATATCCCCTTCCCAGCGGTCCGCATTCAAACGGGCATCTCCTTCCAGCTTCCCCTTATCTCCCAGAAGGGCAAGCGTTACCGGCCACCCCTCTGCGTCCAGCATCCGCGCGACGACAAAGCCATCGCCACCGTTATTGCCCGGTCCGCACATAATGAGGACCGGTCGGCTCGCCCAGCGTCGGCGGATTTCGGCGACCACAGCCGCACCGGCCGCCTCCATCAGTCGCTCGCCGCTGATGCCACCTGAGATTGCGCACCGGTCAGCCTCATACATCTGCGCGGTCGTCAGAAGTTCGGTCGGAAGTTGGTGATAAACGCCTGCCATATCGGTTCCTTTGACCAGCCACTCTGTCAGGTCTGTGGGCTAAAGGGCGCACTTCTCTTGACACAATCCGAGCGCCCGCCTATCCGCGGAGGACCAATCATATATAGGGGCCCGCTGCCATGGACTACACGAATATCAAGTTTAGCATCGAAAACGGTATCGCTCACCTCGTGCTCGCCCGGGACGATATCCGCAATGCATTCTCGGAGCAGGATTTCACTGACGAGATCGTTGATGCAATCGAGCGCACTCAGTTGAGCGATGAGGCGCGCGTGCTGGTTCTCTCTGCTGAAGGTTCCGCATTCTCCGCCGGCGGCAATATCAAGGATATGAAGGACAAAAAAGGGATATTCGGCGGCGGGGCGGCCGGCACGCGGCGCGGCTATATCGAGGGAATCCAAAAAGTTCCAAAAGCACTGTATACCCTTGATATTCCTTCAATTTCTGCCGTTCAGGGTCCGGCTGTCGGCGCCGGGTGCGATCTTGCTCTTTATTGCGATATCGTGATTGCTTCAACCAAGGCCAAATTCGGCGAGACATTTATCAATGTCGGTATCATCCCCGGTGATGGCGGTGCCTGGATCGTGCCGCGCCGTGTCGGCCTGCAACGGGCCGCCGAACTCATTTTCACCGGCAGGATCGTCGAGGGGCCCGAAGCTGCCGAGATCGGCCTGGCACTGGAATGCGTCGAACCCGATGCCCTGATGCCGCGGGTAATGGGTCTCGCCGAAACCATCGCCGGACGGCCACCTGTAACGGCCCGTATGCTGAAATCACTGCTCCGCCAGTCCCTCAGTTCCGGGTTGTTCGATTTTCTCGACAACTGCGCCGCGCTTCAGGCGATCTGTCATACGACGGACGATCACCTCGAAGCCGTCACCGCCATGCTCGAAAAGCGGGATCCGACTTTCGAAGGCAAGTAAGCAAATACGTCCCATAACCGGCAACATCTGCCGCCCGGTCGTCACTTCTGGTCCGAGACCGGGCGGCAGAATTGCAACAAATCGCCACAACAAATTGATTTATAACCCAAATTTAATTGGCACAGTTCCTGCATTACAAATGCCAACGTTTAAGAATCAGGAGCTACAAATGCAAGCCGCCACAGCCGACGCTTCCTCCGGTATGCCAATGCCAGCCGATATGATTGCCAACAACCAGGACGACCAGCCTGAAAACCAGATCGCCGATGACGATGTCGTTGGCGAGGTGATCATTGGCTTCGACAGGCTTCGCCGCATGTCACATACAGAACTTCGCGACGTTATCGGGAGCCGTGTCGCCCTGCTTGAAAACGAGCTTCGCGGTCGCGAAGAACGCAGAGCCGCAATCGACACCGCAAAATCCGCATCACAGATCCTCGATTTCCGCCGGGAACGCGCAAAACGCATTCATCGTCAGGTCAACAGAGGCAGCGCCATCGCGGCGATCGCGAGCACGTTTCTGCTTGTCGCTATCATGGTCTGATCAGGCGGCCTGCCCGGTCTGTTCCAGGTGGGCCACGATCTCATCGACACCGAGAACATCGGCGTATTTGTGATGAAGGTCGAAAAGATTGACCTTGTGCGACAATAATGACCGGTCGAACACGCATTCTTCTGCCAGAGTGACGTGATAGCCTGCGGAATAGGCATCGACGGTGGATGCTCTGACGCAACCAGAAGTGCTTTCGCCGCAGACGATAAGGCTTTTGATGCCAAGCCGGTTCAGTTCAGGCAGGATCGGCGTACCGTAAAACGCACTCGCCCTCTCTTTGACGATCATTATGTCGCCCTCCTGCGGCGCAAATGCGTCAAAAATCTCGTAATCCTCATTGCTACTCGCAAGTCCTGCCTGCCGGTTGGTCGCGACAACGTCCGATGTCATCGGCGCGGTCGTGTAGAGCACCGGGACCCCTGCTTTTCGGGCAGCCGCAAAAAGTGCCTTGGTCGGCTCCACAGCATCCCAGGCATATTTACCGCAGGTACTCGGATAATCCCCGATAATTTCGTGCGGTTCCTTTGCACCACCCCGATAAACCAGATTATAGAGATCGATCGCCAGAAGCGCCGGGCGCTCTCCCACATAAACATCCCGGTGATAGGGCTCGTATACGCGCAGAATTTCATCCGAAACGATATCTCGCCAGCAATGGTCTTCAAAATCACGCGCCACTTGCCGCTCTCCTGTTTTTTATCTGGTTCATTCGGGCCTCTACCTCTGCTCGGGAGAGAAACCCACGCTCCTCCGCCATCGCGAGCAAGGCGATCACCCTGATTTCATAGTAGGTAACGCTATCATAAACTTCTTCGCCAAGTTCTTCGATCTTGCGGCGCTGTTCATGCAGCCTGTAACTATCCCCAAGCGCATTGCGGAGCGCATCCGTGAGCGATCCCCATGCTGGCGGAACGCCGCTTTCCGTCGAAACGGGATTCCGGTGCCGCGGATCGCCGCCAATATCGTGATAGCCACGTCGCCTGTCAGTCACAGCCTTCAACTCCTGTTAGTCTGCCGAATGTCTTATCTGAAGCGATAGAAGTTCGCCATCCTCATTAATGGCGATCTTCACGGAGATTTTGCCGCCTTCAGGCGCAAATTTAAAGGCGTTCGACAGCAAATTGAGCAAGACTTGGCGCAGGCGTGTTTCATCCGCCAGCAGGATTGGAAAATCCGGTACGATGTCGACGGAAAGCGTAAAATTTCCTTTTTGAGTAGCCGGCGCTGCTATCCGCATGGTTTCTTTCATCATTTCACCGACATCGACCTCATTTTCATCGACGACGATATTGCCCGTTTCGATCTTGGAGAGATCGAGAATATCTTCAATCAGCTCCAGAAGATGTGTCCCACTGGCATGAATGTCCTTGCTGTATTCGTGATATTTCTCATGCTCCATCGGGCCGAAAATTTCATCGTGCAGGACCTCCGAATAGCCAATTACGGCGTTTAAGGGCGTCCGGAGTTCATGACTAACATTCGCGAGGAAATAGGATTTTGCCCGGTTTGCCGATTCCGCTTCATCCTTGGCTGCCTGCAGCGCCTGACGCGCGAGGGTGCGTTCGGTGATGTCATGAAAGACACCATCCCAAATTACACCGCCATCGATATGCGGGCGCGGCCGTGCCACGCTTCTGAGCCACACCCGGTCACCTGTGCTGGAAAACACGGGTGCCTCTATCTCATACGGTGACATATCCCGCGCCGACATCTCTATCGCCTCACGGACCCGGCTCCTGACTTCAAACGGAACGATCTCCATCAGTACGTCAGGCGACGCAATTATTTCTTCGGGGTCGACGCCGATCATCTCCTTGATACCGCGCGAAATGAAGGGATAGGAAATGTTGCCATCCGTATCCATCAGACGCTGGTATATGGCGCCCGGGAAATTCGATGCTGCGGCGGCCAGACGCCGTTCCGTTTCTTCAAGGGCGGCCTGCGCGCGTATCCGGGATGTAACATCACGCATCGTCGTTAAAAGCGCTTGTTCGCCGTACCAGAGAATCCGTACCGAAGAGACATCTACATCGACCACCGAACCATCCAGCCTGAGCCGTTTCTGGGACTCTATCTGCGCCAACTGATCGGCTGAACCTGGCCCACTCGACCTCATCTCCGGCAAACCTTCTTCGCCGGCAATTCGGAGCCGTTGTCGCGAAAGACCGACAAGCCCCGCCTCCGAACTCGCTCCGAACAATCTTACTGATGCCTGGTTTGCATAAACGATCTTGTCGTCACAACTCACCATCATCGCATC
>CAJQLI010000190.1 GCA_905479125.1 uncultured Alphaproteobacteria bacterium
CCGATTTCTTTTTCGAGCCGGGCGACCTCCTGCGCGACGTCAATAAACTCGCCGATCGGCAAAGCCGCAGTCGCTTCATCGACAACGACCTGCACTGCACCTTTAGGAACCGTATCGGATACAGAAACGCCGGACAGGCGTGCAAGGCGAGCGAGCAAGCCTTTCTGCGTTTCAAGGCGCGCAATCGTGGCATCTGAGGCACCAGTCAGGGTCAGCGGCAACTCGGCAGATGGCGGCACATTCATTTCAGCGCGCACCGTCCGTATCTCGCTGACCATGCGGACGACCCAGGCCATTTCTTCCTCTGCATCGGGAGAACGCAATTCGTCGCCAAGCGCCGGCCATGATTGCAGCATCAGCAACCCTTCCCGGCCTTCGGGCGGTGCCAGCTGTACCCAGAGTTCCTGGGTAACGAACGGCATAATCGGCTGCATGAACTTCAATATCTGGTCGAGAACCCACGACGTCGTCGCACGTACTTCTGCCTGTGCCGCGTCATCACCGTCCTGAAGGATCGGCTTGGTGAATTCGAGGTACCAGTCACAGAACTGATTCCACGCAAAGCGGTAACCCACCTGCGCGACTTCGTTGAAGCGATAGCTTTCAAGCGCTGCCACGATATCAGCCCCCGCCTTCGCCGTTTCACCGACGATCCACTGGTTTACCGTCAGCTTGCAGGCAGCCGGGTCATAATCCGCTACCGGCACACAACCGTTCATCTGCGTAAAGCGGGCCGCATTCCAGACCTTGGTGACGAAGTTGCGGTAACCCTCGATCCGGCCGGTCGAAAGTTTGATGTCACGCCCCTGGGCCGCCAGCGCCGTCAGAGTGAAACGCAATGCATCGGCGCCGTAGTCATCTATCAGGTCGAGGGGGTCCATGACGTTGCCCTTACTCTTGGACATCTTCTGGCCTTTTTCATCACGGACCAGCGCATGGATGTAAACATCCCGGAACGGAACTTCATCGCGGAAATTCAGACCCATCATGATCATCCGGGCGACCCAGAAGAAAATGATATCGAACCCGGTCACCAACACACTCGTCGGATAGTGATGCGCCAGCTCAGGCGTTTCCTCGGGCCAGCCCAGCGTCGAAAACGGCCAGAGCGCCGAGGAGAACCAGGTATCGAGAACGTCGGAATCGCGGACGATATCGACCGCCTTGCCATAGTGAGCGTCTGCCTCAGCCTGCGCTTCGGCTTCCGTCATCTCGACAAAAATTTCGCCGTCCGGACCGTACCAGGCCGGGATCTGGTGTCCCCACCAGATCTGGCGCGAAATGCACCATGGCTGGATATTACGCATCCAGTCGTAATAGGTATTTTCCCACTGTTTCGGCACAAACCGGATATCGCCATTTTCAACGGCCTTGATCGCAGGTTCGGCAAGCACGCCGGCATCGACGAACCACTGATCCGTCAAGCGCGGTTCGATCACAACACCGGAACGGTCGCCATAGGGCACCGTCATGGGGTTGTCTTCGATCTTCTCCAGCAGCCCGAGGGCATCCATTTTCGCAATCACGGCCTTGCGGGCGTCTTCGCGCGTCATGCCGCGGAATTGTTCCGGCGCTTCGTCATTCACGTTCGCATCGATATCGAAAATGCTGACCATCGGCAGGTCGTGCCGACGGCCGACCTCGAAATCGTTGAAATCATGTGCCGGCGTAATCTTTACCGCGCCGGAGCCCTTTTCCGGATCGGAATACTCATCGGCGACGATTGGTATTGCCTTGTTCACAATCGGCAGAATGACATTTTTACCGACAAGCGCCGTATAGCGCTCGTCTTCGGGATGTACAGCAACCGCCGTATCGCCGAGCATCGTTTCGGGCCGCGTTGTCGCGACGGTGATGAATTTACCTTCTTGCCCCTCGACCGGGTATTTGAAATACCACAGGCTGCCATTGACCTCCTGCTGCTCGACTTCCAGGTCCGAGATCGCGGTATGCAGTTTGGGGTCCCAGTTAACCAGACGCTTGTCCCGATAAATCAGCCCCGCCTTGCGCAGACTGACGAACACTTTCCGGACCGCCTCGGACAGACCATCGTCCATGGTGAAGCGTTCGCGGGACCAGTCACAGGATGCACCGAGGCGGCGAAGCTGGCCGGTAATGGTGCCTCCGGATTCGGCCTTCCATTTCCAGACCCGTTCGATAAACGCTTCACGGCCCAGGTCGTGGCGGGTCTTTTGTTCCTCGGCAAGCTGGCGCTCGACAACCATCTGCGTCGCGATACCGGCATGATCGGTGCCAGGTTGCCAAAGGACGTCTTTGCCGCGCATGCGTTCGAAACGCGCAAGAATATCCTGCAGCGTGTTATTCAGCGCATGGCCCATATGCAGGCTGCCCGTCACATTCGGCGGCGGTATGACAATGGAATAGGAGTCGCCGGTGGCTTCACCCGTTCTTGTGTGTCCGCAACCGAACGCGCCGGCGTCTTCCCATTCAGCGTAAATACGGCCTTCAACTTCGTCCGGCCGGTATGTCTTTTCCATTGTCATCCCTAAACGCTTGCCCGACCGCCGCGCAAAGCCTTTTCGGGCCGCGGATGCAGTCGGAGCGAAGCTAATGCTACGTGGCTTGATTTCAAGAAGTTTATCGCGCTTCAGCAAGGGAAGCGCAACGCCCGAACAGCGTGCCGGCCAAGGATCCGGCCAACGCCCTAATTAGCGCTGGGAAATATCCTCGGCTTCGCGGGTCAATCGCTCGATTTCTCTGCCGACCATCCGTTCAACCAACGACGGAAGGTTATCATCGAGCCATTCCCGGATCATAGGACGCATGACGTCTTTGACCAGGTCTTCGATCGTGCGCGGACCAATGCTCGGGTCTACAGCGCGCCGATGGGTATCGACGGCGGCCGCAAGCGCTGACAGCGAAGCCACAGAGTTCATTGCCGGGTTTTCAGAGACGAGACGGTCTGCCGCTTCAGCCGCGAGCGCATCAACGGGTTCGGGTTCTGCTATCGACACGGGCTCAGGCTCGGCTTCAGGTTGCGGTTCCGGCTCGGGTTCCGGCTCTGCAATATTTTCTTCTGGTTCCTCGGTCGGCTCATCCGAGTCGACCATCTCCAGTTCAATCTCTTCCTCATCTTCCGCTTGAGGTTCCTCAAAGACTTCGTCAGGCGCATCGTCTTCAGGAACTTCCTCACCGGTATTGAGATTCACAACCGTTCCGTCGTCCTGAACTTCGTCCGTAAGTTCGAGGACCTCCTCTTCATCGGTAAGTTCGAGAATCTCTTCTTCCTCAGCTACTTCCGCCACTTCGGGCTCAGGCTCAGGCTCAGGCTCAGCGAGTGCTTCGGGCGCGTCGACTTCCGCTGCAGCCTCTTCGGGCGCGGCTGCAGTCTCTTCATCGCCATCTTCGGAAATTATCCGCCTTATGGAGGCGAGAATTTCCTCCATCGATGGTTCTTGTTGTGCTTCTTGGTCGCTCATAGAACGACGGCCCTCATTCAGAAAATAGGTTTACGGACGTTAAGGATAAAAGATTAACCAATATTAAACAAACGACCAACGGCTGCGGACACACCGGTACAAGAAATGGTCAGTGTCATTTGCCGTCGCTCGCGCCGAGCCCCCACCATTTTCCACGCACTTCACGGTAATGATTCTCGACGTTATAGAGCGTTACGGGCAGTCCCAGCTTTTCAGCTGTTGCTTCCCCGACGGCCTGACGAAGCTGATAGGTCGCAACAAGTTCGTCACGCATCGCGCGGACAAGACCGACGCGTGCATCCAGCAGTTCCTGCTCGGCGTCGAGCACATCGAGAACTGTGCGCGAGCCCACATTTGCTTCCTCGCGGACGCCTTCCAGCGCTATTTCCGCGGCTTTAACTGCGGAGGAAAACGCCTGGATTTGCGCGCGGCCGGTCTGAAGGGTCTGCCACGCATTTGTCGTTGCCTCTATCGCGGTACGCAGGGCCTGATTGTACTCTTCGCGGCGCTGCGACACGATCTGCTTTGCCGCCCGAACCCGAGATGTAACAGAACCTGACGCGTAGAGCGGCATCGTCACCCGCGCAATCAGAGAAGCTTCTTCGCTCTCATTACGATTGTTCGCGGTTTCCCTGCTGCTCTCAAGCTCGCCATTAAGCGTCAGATTAGGCAGCAATTCTCCGACAATCGATCTCACACCTTCCTTGGCCGACAGTTCTATGAAGCGTGCCCGACTGACCGCGAAATTGTTCTGTTTCGCAATCTCGAGCGCGTCGCTGAGCGACCCCGGCAAATTATCGAGCGGCTTTGACGGCTTTAACAGGGGCGGAACGTCGCCAACAGCGTTTTCATAAGCGGCACGTGCGTCTCTGAGGCTGCCTTCGGATACGATCCGGTTTGCCCGCGCACGCGCGAGGCGCGATTCCGCCTGAGAGACGTCGGTCCGTGTGACCTCGCCTACCCGAAACCGATCACCGGTTGCTTCCAGCTGACGCTGCAGAACCCGTTCATTACTTATATTCAGCTCAACTTCCGCCTGGTCGCGCACAACATCGGCATAGGCCGTCACAACGCTGAGCAGCACGGTTTGTTCAGCATCTGCCAAACGTGCCCTGTCTGCCTTGACGTTGCTTTCTGCCTGTTCGGTCGCCGCCAGCGTTCGACCGCCGCGATACAGGTTCTGCGTAATCGTCAGTGCACCTGTAAGCGGATCCCGAATTGACGTCACCTTGTTCCGCCCGGTCGCTGATCCATAAGACCGCGCCAAGCCGTAACTGCCGTTCACCTCGACCGTCGGCCGCCAGCCAGCCAATGCCTGCGGCACACCTTCATCGGTGGCACGCAACCGCGCCCGTTCAGACTTCAAAGTCGGATTACTCTGATAGGCCTTCACCAACGCGTCTTCCAGGGTCTGCGCATGCGCGCTACCTGCCGAAAGAGCTATGGCGAGTCCCGTTATCGCAATCCTGCAAAGTCCAGACGAATACATCAAAAACTAAACCCTTCTTCCAGATCGAACTCAGGTAATATGGGAACGTTCGCATCGAATAACCCGCGATTTGAAACCACGCCGCCGCTTTTTACAAAAAGCTTCGCCATCCCTGTTCCACCCGGACCGCGGAGGATGGCGCAAAGCCTCCCTCCCTCAGCCAGTTGCGAGAGGATCGCTTCAGACATCTCGCCGCAGGAACCATTCACCATAATTACGTCATAAGGCGCCTGATCGGACCATCCGGCGTTTATCGGCCCCATTTCAACAACCACGTTATCCATCCCAAGCTTCGTAAGCCGCGCACTTGCGGCCCCTGCCAGTTCGGTATCGCTCTCGACGGCAACGACCGCACGCGCGATCCGCCCGAGAATGGCCGATGAATAGCCGGAGCCACAGGCAACATCTAACACCACGTCCTCCGGGCCGATTTCCGCCGCCTGGATCATCCGCGCGAGGATCATCGGCTCGGCCATACACCGGCTTTTTCCGATGTGAATATCTTCATCAATGTAAGCGAGGCTCGCGCGATCTTCGGGTACGAACATTTCCCGCGGAATCTCGCCCATCGCGGCCAGAACGTTCGCATCCGTCACCTTGTTGGTCCGGAGTTGTGTATCGACCATTGTCTGTCGTAGTGCTTTGAAGTCAGCCATATTTATCGCCATTTCCAAAAACCCGGAAAACCGGGGTTTCTCGTTGAATTCGCGTCGTTCCGAGAGTATGCGGAAACAGATAATCCGACGTCGGTTAACTTACCGTTAACTATAGGATTCCCTGAGTCCCGACAAGATTTTAGTCCGCCACCGGGTCGATAATGTTGACCGGGTTCAGCGGCCCGCCTATACAGCCCGCCTTGCGTTCTGCTTCTGCAGAGCATGGCCCGGTGGGAGAGAGGCTATCCAGCGGATTGCAAATCCGTCTACAGCGGTTCGAATCCGCTCCGGGCCTCCAGCGCTTACACGCTTTTGCAAATCACATACCGATTCAACCAATCTCCGCTCAGTCCTGTATGGTGGGCGACGTGAACCGTGCTGAAATACCCCAGAATCCTGATATGCCAGAAGATCTCAGCTACTACTCGATGCCCCGAACCGACATCGTTCGTATGATCCCCACTCCGGTCGGTCGCGCGCTCGAAATCGGCTGCGGTGTAGGCAATACGCTTTTGATGCTGAAAGAGGCTGGCCTGATTGAATGGGCAGGCGGCGTGGAAATAATGCCTGCGGCCGCCGCCAAAGCCGCCGAACAACTCGATCAGACCTGGGAAGGCAATGCTGAGATTCTCGATCTGGAATCTGACATCCCACCTGGATCGCTGGACCTCGTTATTTTAATGGATGTCCTTGAGCATCTTGTCGATCCATGGGCACTCATTAAACGGGTAGAGCCATTATTGTCGGACCAGGGCGCCGTCATCGCCAATATCCCCAATGTCAGGAACAAGAACATCGTCAAGAAGCTCGTGTTCTCAGGGAGATGGGACTACGAGGATGAAGGTTTAATGGACCGGACCCATTTGCGCTGGTTCACCCGCGACACCATGAAAGAGCTTCTCGAATGCGGCGGGTTAAACGTCACTGACATTCAGCCAATACCCTATCTTAAACCCTGGAAAAACAAGTGGATTTACACCCAACTCACATTTGGGTTTTTGCGGGAATTCTGGCCTTCGAGCTATATGATGCGTGCTGAACCGGGCTCAGTCGGCAAGACTGTCTCGGCGGATAATGCCTAAAAAAAAATCAGGTCGCTCCAGCAGTGAACGCAGCCGCGAACATAAACAGCCCGAACAGCAAAAATAGAAGCCGTGTTGAATCGTGCATTGTACCCCCGGGCGTTTCACCACCGGATTGGCGATTTTCCCCAAGCGGCGCGTTTAGGATATCACCGGCGAATCTGCGATTAAAATCGTCAGGTCTTTGTTCTCTCCCCCGAACGACGTATTGTTGCAAAAAAATGGCGATCTAAAATATCGGGAGTTGAAAAGTGACCAATCCGTTCGAGACTGATCTGGACAAAAATCCAGCTAATTTTCAGGCACTTACGCCATTAAGCTTTATCGAACGCACAGCCACGACGTATCCTGACCGGATTGCTGTCATCCACGGCGACATCCAGCGTACATGGGCCGAGACCTATGCCCGTTCCAGACAACTCGCCAGCGCACTCGAAAAACATGGCATCAAACACGGCCAGACGGTTGCAGCCATGCTGCCGAATGTTCCGGCTATGGTCGAAGCCCATTTCGGCGTCTCCATGATGGGCGGCGTGCTGAACGCGCTGAATATCCGACTCGATGCCGATGCCATCGCCTTTATTCTCGAGCACGGCGAAGCAAAAGTTCTGCTGACCGACCGCGAGTTCTCCGACACCATCAAGGGCGCGCTGTCCAAGGTCGGCTCGGACATCTATGTGATCGATGTCGACGACGCCACCTATCAGGGCGGCGAACTGATCGGCGCGATAGAATACGAAGACTTTATCGCCGGCGGCGACCCTGAATATCCGTGGGTATGGCCCACCGATGAATGGAACGCGTGTTCGCTGAATTACACGTCGGGCACAACGGGCAACCCGAAGGGTGTCGTCTACCATCATCGTGGCGCTTACCTGAACGCCATCGGCAATTTAATGGTCTGGGCGATGCCGCCCCACCCCGTCTATCTGTGGACCCTGCCGATGTTTCACTGCAACGGCTGGTGCTTTCCATGGACCGTCGCTGCCCTTGCAGGAACAAACGTATGTCTGCGACGCGTCGAAGCCGGTCCTATATTCGATGCGATCGCTACGCATAAAATAACCCATTTATGCGGCGCGCCGATTGTCCTGAACATGATCGCCAATGCGCCCGACGACGTGAAACAGCCGTTTTCGCATATCGTCGAAGCCGCCACCGCTGGCGCCTCACCGCCCGCCGCTGTTATCGAATCCATGGAAGGCCAGGGTTTCAACGTCACCCATGTCTATGGCCTGACGGAAACCTTCGGGCCCTCGGTCGTCAGTGCCTGGAAACCTGAATGGGATGACAAACCGATTGCCGACCGGGCCGCACTCAAAGCGCGCCAGGGTGTTCGCTACCATGTGCTCGAAGCATTAATGGTCGGCGACCCCGAGACGCTCGAGCCGGTCCCGCAGGACGGCGAAACGATGGGTGAGATATTTTTTCGTGGCAACGACGTCATGAAAGGCTACCTCAAGAACCCGAAGGCCACCGAGGAGGCGTTCGCCGGAGGCTGGTTCCATTCAGGCGACCTCGGCGTGTGGCATGAAGACGGCTATGTCGAACTCAAAGACCGGTCCAAGGACATCATTATTTCCGGCGGGGAAAACATCTCGTCAATCGAAGTCGAGGGCTTGCTGTACAGCCACCCCAAGGTGCTCGAAGCCGCCGTCGCGGCGCGGCCCGATCAGAAATGGGGCGAAAGCCCCTGCGCCTTCGTCACCCTGAGGGAAGGCGAAGACTCCTCAGAAGCAGAGATTATCGAGTTCTGCCGCGCGAAGATGGCGCGCTTCAAGGTGCCCAGAACGGTGATATTCGGGCCACTACCCAAAACATCCACCGGCAAAATTCAAAAATTCATCCTTCGTGAACGGGCAAAAGAACTCGGCGAACGCACCGAGGATAAATAACGCCCGTGTGGGAAACGCCCGAGATCCCCTTCCCCGCACCATCGCGGGGTTATATTGCCGAGGTGCGCAAGGAGCGGCGGAAAATCGCCGTTGAACGGGCAAAGCGATCCCGTTTTTTTTCGGGCAAGCTTGATCACATCAATTTGGACCATGTCCACGAGCCCGAGGAATGGGCCAAAATCCCGATCCTGACGAAGGACGAATTGAGGGTTATTGAGCCCGAAGACTTCCAGGACGACTTCTGCATCGCACCACGCAGCGAGATCATAGAATTCTGGCGATCCGGCGGTTCCACAGGCAAACCGCTCTTCTATCCACGCTCGATGAATGACCTGCGGCTCGCGCGGGAAGGGTTTCGGCGCGCCTGGGAAGCGGCGGGCCTTAAAAAAGGTGACCTGGCCCACGTCTCGTTTCCGCTCGGCATTCACCCGGTCGGACAGATCTATTGCCGGACCGCCCAACAGATGGGGGTCGGCGTAAACTGGTGCGGCGCGGGCAATTCGACACCGTCCGAAATGCAGGTCGAATTGATCCGCACGCTCAAGCCGAC
>CAJQLI010000191.1 GCA_905479125.1 uncultured Alphaproteobacteria bacterium
GCGGCCGACATGTACCGGCTGCTGAATGCCACGCCCTTCGCCACCGAGTCCCGCGAGACCATGGATAAAAGCCGGACTATGCAGGACTCGGTGAAGGTTTATGTTCAGCATCTCAATCCGCCCAAAGCGACGGAATAGGGCGGCGATCTGCGCGTGATCGGTGAACGTATAAAGCGTTGTGTGTGCGACCTGTTGAACGGTTCTTAGTCCGGGAGCATTCTCCAAAGCGATGACCACGCCAGATACATCCGATTTGATGACGCGCCCGCCTCCCGGCGCGGCAGCGGATCTGTATGTCGGTGAGGTCATGCACCGGCGGTCGCGGCCGAAGGCTTACGAATTCGTCTATCGGGTGTTCAATATCGTGCTCGATATCGACCGGCTGGCGGAACCTCCGGCGCGGTGTCGGCTGTTCTCCCATAACCGGTTCAACCTGTTTTCATTCCATGACCGCGATCACGGCCCGCGCGACGGCTCGGCGCTGCGCCCCTGGATCGAAGAACAGCTTGCGGCTGCCGGGCTGAGCCCTGCTGCGGCGCAGGTGCGTTTGCTGTGTATGCCGCGCGTTCTCGGCTACGGGTTTGATCCGCTATCCATCTGGTACTGCCATGATGCCGCGGGTGATCTGCGGGCGATCCTCTATCAGGTCAAAAATACCTTCGGCGATCAGCACGGATATCTGTTGCCGGTAGGCGATGACAGCGCAGGCCCGTCGGATCATGAATTCGACAAGATATTTCATGTTTCTCCGCTGATCGCGATGGATGCGCGGTACCGCATCCGCACCACCTCCCCGGATGAGAGCCTTGCCGTGCTGATCCGCGAATCCGACGATGACGGTGAATTCCTGGTTGCCACCCTGACCGGGGAGCGACGTGTCATGACCGACGGCGCATTGATCCGCCAGTTCCTGCGCGTGCCTTTCATGTCGCTCAAAGTGATTGTCGCCATCCACTGGCAGGCGATCCGCCTGATGCTGCGCGGCGTCAAGTATACCAATCGGCCCCAACCGCCCGCCGAGGGAGTTTCCACCCCGCCGCATCCCGCGCGAAAGGATGCCGCGTGAGCGGACTGGACGCACAGGTGGAGGCATCATGGATGTTGGACAGCCGGCTGCGGGCGGGACATCTTGAGATCATACTTCCGAACGGACGGAGGCTGAGACTTTCAGGCAAAAATGACGGCCCGTCCGCGGTGTTGAAGCTGAACCGATGGCGGGGCTTTCGCCGGTTTTTCGGCGGCGGCACGGTCGGTTTCGGCGAATCCTACATGGACGGCGATTGGGACTCGCCCGACCTGCCAAAGGTGATTGAACTGGCGGCGCGCAACCTGCCCAAGCGTCCGATGGCATTTCGCACATTATCGCCCTGGCGTCTGGCTGACAGGGTGCGCCATGTATTCCGGCCCAACACCCATGCCGGGTCGCGGGAAAACATTGCCGCACATTACGATCTCGGCAATGACTTCTACGCGCTCTGGCTCGATCCTTCGATGACGTATTCATCCGCCGTGTTTGCCGAGGGGGCGGATGATCTTGAAAGTGCGCAGGCGGTAAAAAACCAGCGCCTGATGGACCTCGCCGGTGTCCGGGCCGGTGACCGGGTTCTGGAAATTGGCTGCGGCTGGGGCGGGTTCGCCCTGCAGGCAGCGCGGGAGCGTGGTGCTCATGTGACTGCCGTCACCGTTAGTCAGGCGCAATTCGACGAGGCGCGCAAACGTGTGGCGGCAGCCGGCCTGAACGAGAAGGTCGATATCCAGTTGCGGGATTACCGAAAGCTCGACGGGCAATGGGATCACGTCGTGTCGGTCGAGATGATCGAGGCCGTGGGCGAGAAATACTGGCCGGTTTATTTCGATCGTGTTGCCGCGAGCATTCGCCCCGGCGGCACCTTTGCCCTTCAGGCCATCGTCATCGAGAACGAGCGCTTCGATGCCTATCGCCGGAGCGCCGACTTTATCCAGAAACATATTTTCCCGGGTGGGGCGCTGTTGAGCCCGAATATCCTGCGCGAACAGGCAGCCGCCGCCGGTTTGTCCTGGCACTCGGCCGCGGGGTACGGGCTCGATTATGCAGATACGCTTGCGCAATGGCGCGACAGGTTCGAGTCCGTCGCGGACCGGGTTGCCGGGATGGGCTTCGATGAACGTTTCCGCCGGTGCTGGTCGTTCTACCTGGCCTATTGCGAGGGTGGCTTCCGCGCCGGCAATATCGATGCGCTTCAGGTTGCCCTGGTTCGGCAATAAAAATGCCGTGAGATGCTTTTTGAAGCTTTTCTCGGCGTTGTCGAACGGCTAAATTTGGAATAATCCGTGAAATATTATTTGCTGGCAGATTGGGTAATGCTCCCGTGGTCTGAATAAAAATATTTATGCGGCGCGTTGTGATGACGACTTGTTAGTAAAGTAAGGAAGTATTGTGTTTCGTACTCTGTCTCTTGCCGCCGTGTTTGGCGCTGCGCTTTCCCTCTCCACCGGTGCTGCGGCCATGCCCACCACTTATTCAGGTGTCACCTTCCCGGATGGAGATATCTCCTTCGCCGATGAAGTTATCAGCTTTAATCCGGGCCCGGATGTCGCGGCGCCCCATGATGACCAGAATCTGGTTTTGGGCGCTCCTGATGGAAGTCATATTTCCCTTGGGGATAACGGCTCGATCATCGTGCGGTTTTCCGATAACTCGCTCACGACGTCGGGTGACGCGACGGCGGATCTTCATATCTTCGAGGTCGGCGCGCGGGTCGAGGTGTTCAATATCGCGATCTCGCAGGATCTCGTGAACTGGATCGATCTCGGTGATCTGAGCGGCCAGCCGACCAGTATCGATATCGATGCCGTTGCGGGCGTGGTTCAGTTTGCCCAGTATTCTTATGTCCGGCTGACGGACGTTGATCCCAATCAGACCGGTTCGCCGTTCGGCGAGGCAGATATTGACGCCATCGGTGCGATTTCCTCGGCGCCCCCTGTCGCGATACATGCGCCTGGCGCACTCGCGTTTCTGGGTCTCGGATTTGCGGCGATGATGCTGCGCCGCCGGCGCTGACGCCAGGCCGTTTGCGGTGCTCTAATCCGCCTTCGTTGTCCTGTTGATCAAGGGCAGATACAACGCATAGGGCAGCAGACGGGCGAACTTGAGCATCCAGGTAAACCGCTTGGGGAACGTGATCTCAAACCGGTTGGTCAGCAGGCCACGATAAAACTGGTCGACGGCCTTGTCGACCGGCATCAGGAACGGCATGGCAAAATCGTTCTGGTCGGTGAGCGGTGTTTTGACGAAACCGGGATTCACCAGTTGCACGGTAATGCCTGCGTCGCCGAGCTCCATGCGTAGTGCTTCGCACATATTGATCAGGGCAGCCTTGGTCGCGCCATAGGCCGATGCGGTGCGCAGGCCGCGGTAGCCGGAGATAGAGGCCACGACCGCGATCCGTCCCGATTTTCTCTCCACCATGCCGGGGATGACGGCTTCGAGCATTTTCACCGTGCCCATGACGTTGAGGTCGAACTGGATCCGGAAGTCTTCGGCCTTCAGCTGGGTGGCATCCACCGGGATATAGGTCCCTGCGTTCAGCACGCAGAGATCGGGTGTGCCGAATTCGTCAAGGATTCGGTCGCGCGCCTGTCCGATGGCGGCTGCATCGGTAACGTCCAGCGGGATCGCGACGATACGACCGGCAAGGTTTTCACCTTCCTGTTCAAGGCTTTTCAGGTCGTCGATGCCGCGCGCACTGGCGATAACGGTACAGCCCTCTGCGGCGAGACGAAGCGACAGGGCACGGCCGATACCGGTACTGGCGCCGGTGATCCAGGCGACGGGAAAGGGCGGGCTTTTGGTCATCAATACCATCATCTGTTCAGAGAAGCGGTTCGGGAAGTATACGCGAACCCGTTCCGGATAGATCGCTTTGAGATTGGCCCGTTGATGGTTGTGAACGCGCCATTCCCGCATCCGTCCCGATCGACTAGTCTGAAGCCATGACCGAACCCCGTCTGAAGACCAGCCTGTGGATAAGCGCCCAGATACGTCTGTGTGACCTGTCCTTTATGTCCGCCATTGTCGCGCGTCGCGGCGACAGCGATGCAGGGCAGGTGATGATCCTGCGGGACCTGATGGACGGCACGGTCGAACTGTTCGCACGCACCACCGATCTCGACGGCAACCGCGCATGGCGTTGCGCCAGCGGCCCCGAACCGGTCACGTCCGCAGCGGCGCAGGAAATCATCGAGCGCGAAGCCGGGTTCGATCCGGATCTGTGGGTGCTTGCTGTCGAAGACCGCGACCGCAAGTACGAACTGGACGCGCCCGTGATCTGATTTCTGTAATCTGATTTCTGAAATCTGGCTCCCGGGCGCGCCGCTAGATAGTCACCTCGATCTCGCCCAGCCTTTTCGTCAGCTTCTGGTTTTCCGCATAATCGACCGGCACCCCGATCAGGGCCGGGCCGTCCTGAGCGAAGGCTTCTTCCAGGGCGGCTGTAATCTGGCCAGGCCCGTCGACCACCTTGCCCCACATGCCGAAAGATTTTGCCAGCATCTCGAAATCCGGGTTGTTGAAGGCGAGGTCCGAATGCTTTCCGTCGAAATGGGTCTGCTGTTTCCATTTGATCAGGCCGTATTCACCGTCGATCCACACCATGATGACCATCTTGCTGCCGATGCGGACGGCGGTTTCCAGGTCCTGAACGTTCATCAGGAAACCGGCATCGCCACAGATCGCGAGTACGCGGGAATCGGGTGCGGCGAACTGGGCGCCCATCGCTCCGGGAAGGGCAAAGCCCATCGAACAGAACCCGTTGGAGATCAGGCAGGTATTGGTTTCTTCGCATTGGTAGTAGCGGGCAATCCACATCTTGTGGGCGCCGACATCCGACAACACGATGTCCTCCGGCGCCAGGAAACTGCGCACGTCGTTGATGATGCGCTGCGGTTTCATCGGGAAGGAATCGTCGTCTTTTTCCGCCGCCAGGTCATCCACGATGGTCTGGCGCAGTTCAGCCCAGTCATTGATGTCGTATAGCGGCAGCTTGCCCTCGAAACGCGCGTTCAGCCCTTCGTTGATCTGCCAGAGCGCGTCTGCGAGATCGGACACCACGTCGACCATCACCGGGTAATCCATATCGATTTCGGCCGGCATGAAATCGATATGGATTATCGTCTAGTCGCAATCGGGGTTCCAGAAAACCGGTGCGATCTCCACGAGGTCGTACCCGACGGTGATCACGGCGCCGGATTTTTCAAATGCCTTGTTTACGTGGTCGCGGCCCTGAAGACCCATGGTGAACAGGCGATGTGGGTCGGACATGGCAACGGCGCCCTTGCCCATGAAGGTATTGAC
>CAJQLI010000192.1 GCA_905479125.1 uncultured Alphaproteobacteria bacterium
CTTGCCGGCGTCCCAGAACAGGTGCCGAAGCCCGTTGCACAGGTGATAGAACAACGCAAAGGACCAGCCTAACAACAGGAGTCTGCCCACAATTGAGCCCAGGAACGCCTGAACCTCATTAAAGGCCGTTTCGCCCGTTGCTGCGGCAATCAGCCAAAAAACCAGCATGAGCGTGCCGACCGCCAACGCAATGCCCGTTGCGCGATGCGTGATCGACATGAAAGTGGTCAGCTGCGGTTTATAGACCTGAAGATGCGGGGACAGGGGGCGATTGTTGCTCGCCATGGGTATATGTCCTGAATTCTTGAACGACGGTTTGCTGTCTGTATTACGTCCAAACAGCCCGGTTGGTTTACGCCGAAGGTTGATTCAAGTCAATCTGGCGTGACGCCGACCTCCTGCGCGATAACCCCGCTTCCCGCGGCAACTGGCGGACGAGCGGGCCAAAACCACAATCGATAATGTGCACAAAAATGTGGAAAAAATGTGGATACGAACTGCATTTATGCACAGAAAATATAGGTTTTGACTGATTTGCAGGTTGCACGCCCTGCAACCTGCAGGTGATCATCATGTCACGCGAGAGCGTAATGAATATCTATCCCGGCTTGCCGTTTGGTCCCTCGGGACCGGGCCTTGGCCAAGGACGATATCTTTCCGGCGGGGACGATCGCAGCATGGCGACATGCGGCAAAAATCTTCACCGGGCTTTTGCTCTGGCAACAGAGCCGGAACCGTGCGCAGTGAAGATGTTTCGTCAAGGACATCGTCCCTGCGCAGGTTTCCGGGGCTCAATCGCTCTCGCGACCAAGGGCCTTCATCGGCTCCAGCGGCGTCGGGTGTGTCTTCGCGGGACACAAAGCGTAGGTCTGTAAGACATACGCACCCGGCGCCTCTTTTTTTGCTAGGCAGCCTTGACCAGCCGCTTGCGGATCAGTTCTTCGGCGATCTGGACAGAATTCAGCGCGGCTCCTTTGCGCAGATTGTCGGACACCACCCAGAGGGACAACCCGTGTTTGACTGTCGGGTCCTTGCGGATACGACTGACATAGACGGCATCGTCACCGGCACATTCCGCAGGGGTTATGTAACCGTCATTGTCGCGCTGATCGACGACCATGACCCCCGGCGCGTCCCTCAGGGCGTCACGGGCGGTATTCTCGTCTAGAGCGCTGGCGAACTCGACATTGACCGCTTCGCCGTGGCCGACAAACACCGGGACACGGACGCAAGTCGCGTGAACGGCGATATTGCCATCGAGAATTTTCCGCGTCTCGACCGCCATCTTCCATTCTTCCTTGGTCGACCCGTCCTCCATGAACACGTCGATATGGGGAATGACGTTGAAAGCAATCTGCTTGGTGAATTGTTCGGTGGTTTTGGCGTCGTTCACGAAGACACCCTTGGTTTGGTTGAACAATTCATCCATCGCCGATTTACCGGCACCCGATACGGACTGATAGGTCGACACCACGACGCGCTTGATTTTCGCAATGTCATGCAGCGGTTTCAGCGCGACGACCATCTGGATGGTCGAACAGTTGGGATTGGCGATGATGTTTCGCTTGGTATGCCAGTCGAGGTCTTCGGGGTTCACTTCCGGCACGACCAGCGGCACGTCCGGGTCCATGCGGAATTCAGACGTGTTGTCGATGACGATGCAGCCCTGCTTTGCCGCGCGCGGCGCATGGACCGCGGACACCTTCGAGCCGGGAGAAAACAGCGCGATATCGGTGCCGGTAAAATCGAATGTCTCGAGATTCTGTACCGTCAGCACATCATCATCGCCGAACGAAACCTCGCGTCCCGCGGAGCGCGCCGAGGCAAGTGCCACGACCTCGTCGGCGGGGAAATTCCGCTCTGCCAGAATTTCAAGCATGGCGCGACCGACATTGCCGGTAGCACCCACGACTGCAACTTTGTAACCCATCTTTTCGTCTTTCCATCGATGCGCGCCCCGATGATCATGGAGCGTCGCGGTGTGTATCAGATATTTTGAGGGTGCAAAACAAATGAGGCGCCCTCAAACCCGGAGGACGCCTCGTTCAATCTCATGTACGCGGCGCCCGCCGGGGCGCCAGCGGTATCAGCTTCCGGGTTTGGTCGTCTTATCCCCGGTGCTTGAAGTCTGTGTGCTTGCAGTCTGTGTGCCTGCAGTCTGTTTGGTCGTGGCTTTCGTGGTCGCCAGCGTGATGGTCGGTTTTTCGGTCTGAACCGACTGCTGGTAACTGCCACAATTATGGCCGTCACCCGCCCACGCGGAGGTGGACAACGCAAAGACACCGGCTGCGGCAAGGGTAATTACTGTTTTCATCTCATGTTCCTTTCGGTCAAGGACGAGCCATTGGCGAAATCGTAACTTGGGCAACGCTTGATCGCAACAGGATTTCGTTAACGAGCGGTTATCCCGTCAGCTTAAGCCGCGAGCTTGTCGAGCTCCGCGGTGACCGCTTGACCCATCTGCTCGCATGAAAGCAGTTCCATGCCGTCCTGCATGATGTCGCCGGTACGCTTGCCGGAATCGAGCACGTTACGGACCGCCTGTTCGACCAGATCGGCATCTTCACCCATGTCGAAAGAATAGCGCAGCATCATCGCGTAGGACTGGATCATCGCCAGCGGATTGGCCTTGCCCTGGCCTGCGATATCAGGCGCGGAGCCGTGGACCGGTTCGTACATGGCGCGGCGGCGACCGGATTCGTCTGCCGGGCCGAGCGAGGCCGAGGGCAGCATGCCAAGCGAGCCGGTCAGCATCGAGGCGACATCCGACAGCATGTCACCAAACAGGTTGTCGGTGACGATGACGTCGAACTGCTTCGGCGTGCGCACAAGCTGCATCGCGCAGTTATCGGCCAGCATGTGGCTGAGATCGGCATCGGGGTATTCATTTTCGCCGACCCAGGTTGCTTCCTCGCGCCAGAGCACACCGGATTCCATCACGTTGTTCTTTTCGACCGAGCACACTCGATTGCCGCGCTTCTCGGCAAGATCGAACGCGACACGGCAGACACGGCGGATTTCCTCGGTCGTGTAGACCTGCGTATTCACGCCGCGGCGCTGGCCATCTGCCAGGGTCTCGATGCCGCGGGGCTCGCCGAAATAGACGCCACCGGTCAGTTCGCGGACGATCAGGATATCGAGCCCGGCGACAAGTTCGCGCTTCAGGCTGGACGCATCGGCAAGCGCATCGAAGCAGATCGCGGGACGCAGGTTAGCGAACAGGTCCATGTCCTTGCGCAGCCGCAGCAGGCCGGCTTCCGGGCGCACGTCATAGCCGACATTATCCCATTGCGGACCGCCGACAGCACCGAACAGCACGGCATCGGAATTAATCGCAACGTCCATGGTTTTGTCGGAAATCGCTTCGCCATGCGCTTCGTAGGCCGCACCGCCGACCAGGTCTTCGGTGACATCGAACGTGACCGAACGACGCTTGTCCATCCAGTCGATCAGACGGCGGACCTCTGACATGACTTCAACACCGATGCCGTCGCCCGGCAGCATGAGAACTTTTTTATTGGCGGCCATC
>CAJQLI010000193.1 GCA_905479125.1 uncultured Alphaproteobacteria bacterium
CCGATATGGTGTCGAATACGGGGACGGTCGGCATCGGCACCGGCCACACCCGGGATATGTCCGAGCTGGCGATCAACCAGAATGCTGAAATCCGGCACCGTCTGGTGAACAAGGATGGAAGCGTTCGCTTCGACGGCTATTACACCGGTAATTACCACGGCATTCTCGGAGAGGGTGGCTGGACGGTTCTGGCAGGCGGCTTGGCTGCATTGGGAGTCCATGACGGCATCGACTGGTCGACGGCGACGAATGATGTGGATTCGACTGCCAGCCTCAACTGCGCCGCCTATTTCGGCGTGCCGTGGTATTACACGCACTGTTACAACGCTATCCCCGTCTCGTTCATCAATATTGTTGGTGGGCCGTTTTCCCAGGGCTCACAGCCCCAGGATGAAATCGGCAGCTGGGCGATTTATGTCCGGGAGGAAAATACCCCTGCAGTGGTCACGGAGCCCGGAACGATGGCTCTTTTCGCCGTGATGCTGGCGGGGCTGGGCGTTACCCGGCGGCGAAATCGGCCCTAAGCGCTCAGTCCCTGCTTGCCGGGGCGGTTAAAAACCCTATATTCCGCGCCATGAACTCCCTCGGTATACCCAAAGCGCCCGCGGATACGCGCGTCATCGTCGCCATGTCTGGCGGCGTGGACAGTTCCGTGACGGCGGCATTGCTGGCGGAGGAGGGCTATGACGTCGTCGGGGTGACGCTGCAGCTATACGATCATGGCGAAGCGGTGAAACGGGAAAAGGCCTGTTGTGCCGGCCAGGATATCTTCGAT
This sequence comes from uncultured Alphaproteobacteria bacterium, assembly GCA_905479125.1. Taxonomy (GTDB): domain Bacteria; phylum Pseudomonadota; class Alphaproteobacteria; order MPNO01; family UBA830; genus CAXBCP01. The sequence goes on from CAJQLI010000193.1 coordinate 776, forward strand.
GCCAAGCGGGTTGCTGAATCCGTCGGTATTCCGCATTACGTGCTGAACTATGAATCCCGTTTCCGGGAAGACGTCATTGATGCCTTCGCCGACAGTTATATCCGCGGTGAAACGCCGATCCCCTGCGTGTTGTGCAATCAGACGGTTAAGTTCCGTGACCTGCTGAAGACGGCGAAGGACCTGCAGGGTGATGCGCTTGCGACCGGTCATTATATCCAGCGGGTCGGTACGGATGGCCCGGCGGAACTGCGGCGCGCCGTAGATGCGGGTCGCGATCAGAGCTATTTTCTGTTTGCGACGACACAGGATCAGGCCGATTTCCTGCGCTTCCCCCTTGGCGGCATGCCGAAGGATGAAGTACGGGCACATGCCGAGCGCTTCAACCTGCCGGTGGCGAGCAAGCCTGACAGTCAGGACATCTGTTTCGTGCCCGATGGCGATTACGCCTCGGTCGTCGCCAAAATCCGGCCCGGCGCCATCGACCCGGGCGATATCGTCGACCTCGATGGTAAAGTGCTGGGACGTCACGAGGGCATTATCAATTTCACTATCGGTCAGCGTCGCGGAATAGGTGTCGGTGGTACCGGCGAGCCGCTTTATGTCATCCGTATCGAGCCTGATGCGCACCGGGTGGTCGTCGGGCCGGGCTCGGCGCTCGGTCAGCAGACGATCCGTCTTTCCGGCCTGAACTGGCTCGGCGACGGGGATGCGCCGGGAAGCGACATTCGGATATCGGCGAAGGTTCGCTCCACGCAGGAACCGGTGCCGGCCCTGTTGAGCATTGACGATAACGGCAATTCCGCCGTGGTTACGCTGGATACGCCCGAACGTGCCGTTGCGCCGGGACAGGCCTGTGTTTTCTATGACGGTGAGCGTCTTCTCGGCGGTGGCTGGATCCAGCGGGCGGCCTGAGCGGCGTTTTGCCGTCACACCTGCTCAGCCGAATATTTTTAGCCAGGCAAGGCCGTCCCCGGTCCTATTTGCGGGGAAATATTCCGCCGCAACCCATCCATCATACGGCGATGCGTCGATAGCGTCGAAAATCGGGGCGAAATCGATTGTGCCGGTCCCCGGCTCATTGCGGCCGGGCGCATCGGCGAACTGGATATGGCCGATCCGGTCCGCGTGCTTTTCAAACGTTTCGACCAGTGGCTGGCCCATCATTGCCGTGTGATACAGATCGAACTGCAGGGCAAGGTTGGGGTGATCGGCCCGGTCGATGATGTCGATGACAGCGTCCGCGGTACTCAGAAAGAAACCAGGCCGGTCGATATCGTTAATGGCTTCCACGACGACGGTAATGCCGATTTTGGCGAAGACCGTCGCGGCATGACGAAGATTGTCCGCGAGGGCATTTTTGGCAGTTTCATCGTCGATGGAGGGTGTGCCGGCCAGAATATTCACATTCAGGGCACCAAGCCCCCTCGCGTATTTCGCGGCGAGCAGGACGCTTTCGCGGAAATCATCAATCCGGTCGGGCAGGGCGCTGTTTCCTTCACCGCCGTCGATAAAATCACCGCAGGGCACGTTGATCACGGACACCGCAAGGGCGTATCGGCTTATTTCTGCGGCAAGTGCCTTGTATTCCAGCTCGTAGGGAAACTGGATCTCGATGGCCCGAAATCCTGCTTCCGCCGCCGCCCGAGGCCGGTCGATAAGGCTGTGTTCCCGGAACATGGTGGACAGATTGGCGGAAAATTTGGGCATTCGGCGATTCCGGTGTTTTTTACATCGTAAACGGCTCTGCCGGGTATGACGAATGGCATGAGCGATGCTTGACGAATTCCGGCCAACCGATTATATCCAGCCACCTTATGGCGGGGTAGCTCAGCTGGTTAGAGCAGCGGAATCATAATCCGCGTGTCGGGGGTTCAAGTCCCTCTCCCGCTACCAATTTAAAACCCTTGCCGGGCTGGCGCCGGGCAAGGGTTTTTTTTCAGGCCGAACGCACACGGCATCAGGAGATATCATGGCAGGTCGGAACAAAAAGGCTGCGAAAGCGGCTTTCCAGTCCTTCAACGTCGTCTATGCGGATGACAGCCTGAGCTC
>CAJQLI010000194.1 GCA_905479125.1 uncultured Alphaproteobacteria bacterium
TTTCCGCCATGAGATGCGTATCGACGGCCTCGAAGAACCCGTCGACCTGGTTGCCGAGATGACCATCGGCGAAGACGGTATTGATGTTGATTTCACCGGGTCATCGGGCATTTCCTCGCACGGCATAAATGTGCCGCTTTGTTACACCGAGGCCTATGCAACGTTCGGCGTCAAATGCATCGTCGCCCCCGATGTGCCGAACAATGCGGGCTCGCTGGCTACAATCCGTATCACCGCACCGAAGGGCTCGATCCTGAATGCGGAACACCCGGCACCGGTCGCGGTTCGCCATGTGACAGGCCAGATGCTGCCCGACGTCGTGTTTGGCTGCCTGCACAAGGCACTGGGCGATGCGGTGCCCGCGGAAGGCACATCGTGCCTGTGGAATCTATATGCCTATGGCGGACCGGGACGGGTCGACGGCGACCCCGCACTGCTCGCCGGTGCACAATCCTTTACCGTCCTCAGCTTTCATTCCGGCGGCACGGGTGCGCGCCCCGGCAAAGACGGCCTGTCGGCAACCGCTTTCCCGAGCGGAGTCCGAAACGTGCCGGTGGAAGTCACCGAGGCCATGTCGCCGTTGATCGTCTGGCGCAAGGAATACCGCCAGGATTCCGGCGGAGCCGGCATGTATCGTGGCGGGCTGGGCCAGGTGATGGAACTGAGCCTGCTGGAAGATGCCCCCTTCGCGTTCAGCGCCCTGTTCGACCGGATCGATCATCCCCCACGCGGGCGCGATGGTGGGGCCGCCGGGGCGGGCGGGACGATCAGTTTAAAATCCGGCGCATCGCTCAATGGCAAGGGTACACAGACCATCCCCCGCGGCGCGCGTGTCGTGATAGAAATGCCGGGCGGTGGCGGCCTGGGAGATGCCAGAAAACGGGATGCCGAACTGGTCGCCGCGGACGCACGTGCCGGCCTGATCTCGAACGAAGCGGCGCATGGTCAATATGGCATCGCCTTGACCACATCAGGCGACGTCGATAACGCGGCCACCGACCGGCTACGCAAAACCTAACCGAGACAGAAAAGGATATTCACATGCGCGTTAGCGCCGGACTGCCGACAGGAATGGAAGGCCTGACCTACCCGATACCGTTTTCCGACCCGGAAGCGGTGATACGTATCGCGCAGCATGCGGAAAAACTCGGCTACCATTCAGTCTGGGGCAATGACCACATGACCACGCAGAACTATGTGCGTGCCGAATTCGAAACACCCCCGCGTTTCTGGGAACCGCTGGTCACCTATGCCTTCGTGGCCGCCGAAACAACGACCCTGCGCTTCGGCACCGGCATTCTGGTTCTGCCGATGCGTCACGACATCGTCGTCACGGCCAAGCAGCTCTGCACCCTCGATCATTTTTCGGGCGGCAGGCTGGAAATCGGCGTCGGGATCGGTGCCTATCGCGAAGAATTTCTGGCGCTTCAGCCCGGCACCAAAACGCCTCGCGGCAAGATTGTCGATGAAGGCATTCCGGCACTACAGGCGCTTCTGACCGACCGGGTCGCGAGTTTCGAGGGCGAATATTACGCCTATAACGATGTAGAACTTTATCCAAAGCCGAAACAGGATCACGTGCCGTTCTATATCGGCGGAAACAACGCCAATAACCTGAACCGGGTCGCAAAATGGGGAGATGGCTGGTTACCCGCCGCGATCCACCTCGATCAGGTCCGCGACAGTGTCTCGGCGTTGAAGGACCTGACGGAAGCCGAAGGCCGGAATTTCGACGATATCGAGGTCGCCCCGCAATACATCGTCCATATCGGTAAGACCCGGGAAGCCGCCATCGAAAGCTTCAGCAAAACCCAGATGTGCGCACACCTGACATCGCTGCGCCAGTCCACGCTTAAAGGACAAGGCACGCTCGGGCATGAAGACATTAACCTGATCGGCACTGTGGATGACGTGGTCGAACGCGCAAACCAGCTGGGCGAGGCTGGTGTCACGCATCTGCTCGGTCTGTATTTTGCCGCCAATGACATCACGGAGCTGCTCGACCAGATGCAGATATTCGCCGAAGAGGTCGTGCCCCGGCTGGACTAATTGCCCGTCGTTATCGCAGAGAGTACGGCGCTGATTTCGGCGGGGTCCGTGATACCGCTGACGATCACATGGTCGAGCCCGGCACGGTGATATTCTGCGAGCCGTGTCCGCACACGCGCCGCGTCGCCGCAGGCCGCATGACGCGTCACAACATCATCCGTGACAAAGCGGTCGACGTCGTCCCAGTTTTCCGCGGCATAGGCGTCGCGCAGGGCCTGCTGATCCAGCGATCCACCGCCCATCCGGACATTATCTGCATGATGTGCCCCGCGCAGAATGAAGCCGAGGGTCCGGCGCAGTGAATCAGCACCGGCCTTCCCGTCACCATCAATCCCGGTATAGACGATGCCGGAATTCATGATCCTGCGACCGCTTGCCGCCTCATTGACGCGGGCAAGGCAATTCTCGACAAAGGGGGCCGACGTCGCGCCCGAGATAATCACCCCATCGGCATCGCTGCCCGCCAGGGCGAGCATCTTCGGCCCGGAAGCCGCAAGCACAATGGGAATATCGCACGGCGCATTCACCAGCTTGCGCTGGGTGACGTTAAAGATATCCCCCCGATGATCGATTGGGTCGCCGGCAAAAAGCCCGCGGCAGACGGCGATTGCCTCGCGCAGTGTAGCCAGCGGGCGCGGGCGCTCGATCCCCGCCGCATCCTGATCACCCGGCGCGCCCACACCAAGGCACAGCACGACCCGTCCGGGATACAGCTCATCCAGCGTTGCAGCCCCCATCGCCGCATGAACCGGATGCATGGCATAGGGACTGACCGCCATCAGCGCGACCTTCAGTTTCCGCGTCGCCGCCAGCGCCGTTGCACCCAGTGCGACCGGGTCGCGCAGGAACAGATGCGTCGCGATCCACAACGTGTCGACACCGCCCGCCTCGGCAGCGCGTGCCTGATCGGCGATGTCGGCGGCAGGCGTGAACCCGTCAATCGCAAGGCCGAGCTCAAACATTGTAGTCATAGTGCTCTCCCAACGCGCGCAGTACCGACTCCAGGTCGGGCGTCACGTCGGGCGCCCCCTGCGGTTCGATTCCCGCCACACCGAAATCCTTCAACCCGGACGCCGTCAAAATCGCCACCACATCGTCACCCGGCCTGATGACATCATGCGCGCTCAGCGTATCGACAGCGGCGAAGGCCGCAGCCGACGATGTTTCAACCGACAGGCCGGAACCGGTCGCCAGCTTGTTGCGCGCCCGGACCAGGTCTTCGTCCGCCAGCGTTATGGCAATACCATCGGACTGTCTGAGCGCTGCATGCGCCTGAAAAGTGCCCTGCGTCACATCGATGGACCCGGCGATGCTTTTGCTGTTCCGCGACACGACGGGCGGCATATCCGCCTTGCCGGCCATTGCTGCCGACAGAGAACCCGATATTTCGGCGGCCACCAGGCGCGGCATTTTCCCGATCCAGCCCCAGCGCACCATCTCGTCGAACCCTTTCCACATGCCGTAAAGCGCATCGCCATAACAAACCGGCAGAATGCACCAGTCCGGCGGGTTCCAACCGGATTGTTCCGCAATCTCGTAAGCGAGCGTCTTGTAGCCTTCGATGCCGATGGGATTGCTGCCGATGGCCGGCCCGAAAAACGGCGAAGTCGGAAACCAGCCGAACTGCGCCACTGCGGCCGACAGAACCCGCCAACGATCGTCCATGGCGGGAACCGTCAGCACCATTGCGCCGTACGACCGCATCTGTGAGACGATTGCGCCTGCAGCACCCTTATAGGTCAGCACCACGCAGGGCAGGCCGGCGCGCGCCGCATAGGCAGCGGCGGCCGCGCCCGCATTGCCGGTCGAGCTTGTCGCAATCGCCGGCGCACCGATCGATTTCGCCCAGGAAACCGCCACCGTTGCGAGACGGTCCTTGAAGGACCAGGTCGGATTGCGGGATTCGTCCTTCACGCGGAGAGGTCCATGACCGAACCCGTCGACCGAGATCATCGGCGTCATGCCTTCGCCGAGCGTGACGGCATCGGCCGCGGCCAAGGGCAGGAATTGATCATAGCGCCAGAGCGAATGGGGCGAATGCGTCAGCATTTCCCTGTCGGGAACCGCTGCATCGGGATAGGCAACCGTCAGATTGCTGGAAACACCGTCGGCAGAACAGGCGGCACATAACCGGTCATAAGCGTCGAGCGGATATACCTGCTGGCATCTGATGCATTCAAGACTGTCAGGTTGAGTCATAGGCCCTCGGATCCGCCGGGTCCCGGAAGAGGCACGGCATTCATTCGACTTTTTTAAAGCATCCGGCAGGGCCGGTCACGGTGCATCGGGGGTTATCAATATAAAACCGCCCTTATCATCGAATTTTCAAACAGTCTCGTTATAGGAAAGCGAAAAATTACGCTCATGCCCGACATCGAACGTTTCTCTTTGAATTGACGTTGCCATAAAGGTTAACGTTCAAAACAGAAAGACACCCGGAGACTCCGAAGATGAATGCCAGTGCCGACATTCTTTCCAATCTAATGCAGTGCCTGAACCAGGGGACGATAGAGGTCATAGACCTGACCCACCCTCTTGGTCCGGCAACGCCCATGATCAAGGTTCCCGAAGGCCATGGGAAACAACCTCCGTCAACCAGCCTCGAGACGATATCGGATTACCGGGAAGACGGCGGCTATGCCCGCTGGAGCACCCTGACCACCGCCGAACATGCGGGCACCCATTTCGATACGCCGAGCCATTGGTTTACCGGTGGGGACCACGCCAATGCAACGACAGATACTATTTCGGTCAAACGTTTCATGGCGCCGGCCTGCGTCATTGATTGCACGGACGAAGTTAAAGACGACGAGGACTTCATCCTTACCGCCGACCGGTTACGGAGCTGGGAAGAGGCACATGGCGCAATTCCGGCAGGAAGCTGGGTTTTGCTCCACAGCGGCTGGGCAAACCGGTTCGAAGATGCAGACCGGTTCCTGAACCAGATTGACGGCGTTGCCCATTCTCCCGGCCCGAACCCAGATGCAGTCCGACTTATGATCGAACGGGACGCCTGCGGGTATGGCACCGAAACCATCGGTACCGATCATGGCAATGCGAACCAGTTCGACCCGGTTTTCCCCGCCCATAGCCTGATGCACGGGGCGAACAAGTTCGGGATGTCCAGTCTGAACAATCTCGACAAACTGCCGCCGACGGGTGCCGTGATCGTGACGGCGCCCCTCAAGATCGTAGACGGTTCGGGCAGCCCGCTCCGCGTACTGGCATTTGTGCCATCCTGAGGAAGAGCCTTGTTATCTGCCCTATTTCAGTGCCTGAACAAGGTATGTCGATATTGACGGAAAGATAATGATCAGAATCAGGGCGAACAGCATCGCCAGCGCAAACGGTGCCGCGCCCTTGAAGATTTCCTTCAGAGGTATATCGGAGCGTGCAAGCGTCGAGTGCACGACATAGACCGCAAGCCCGAGCGGTGGCGTCAAAAGACCGATTTCCGTGGCGATCACCGTCACGACACCAAACCATACCAGGTCAATTTCATAGAATTTCAGTGCCCCGACAAAAAGCGGCACCATGATCAGCATGATCGAAACGGAATCGACGATCGTGCCCAGAATAATGACGATCACGACATAAAGCGCCAGCATCCCGTAGAACCCGGCGCCGAGTTCATTGAAAATGTCAGCCATCTCTCCGGGCAGTCCGGAAAGGCCCAGCATGCGGCTATACATGCTTGCCGAGATAATCAGGAATAACAGTGTAGCCGATACTTTTCCCGTATCGATCAGGACAGACCACAGCGACTGAAACGTCAGACGGCGACGCACCAAGGCGAAGATCAGCGCGAGAAACGCACCGACAGCCCCCGCTTCAACAGGCGTAAATACCCCGCCATACAATCCCCCCATCACCAACAGTATGAGCAACGTTATCGGCAGAATTTTTCCGAGGACACTCGCGGTATCCTCGGGCTCGGGGTCGATGGTTTCGCCTGCATCGGCCGGGATTCCGTCGGTATCAGCCGCGAACACCATCGCTGGCCGGAAACGGGCCATCAGATAAATCACCCCGCAATACACAATGGTCAGCAGGATGCCGGGACCAATCCCTGCGATGAACAGGTCACCGACAGATTCCTCGACGATCAGCGCGTAGATGATCAGCAGCACGCTCGGTGGAATCAGCATCCCCAGAACCGATGAGCCCGCAACCGTACCGACCGCGAAGCGCCCGGAATATCCGTGGCGGATCATTTCCGGCACGGCGATTTTTGAAAACACCGAGGCGGAGGCGACAGACACACCGGTGATCGCGGCGAATATCGCAGTGGCGACAACGGTGGCCATTCCCAGCCCGCCAAGAACACGCCTCAACATCATCTGACCGATATCATAAGCGTCCCGTCCCATTCCAGCGGCCGAGACCAGAAAACCCATCAGAACGAACAGTGGTATAACAGCGAAAACGAAACTGTTGACGGTTTGATGGGCCGAAATCCAGAGCAGGTTCACCGCAACGATCATGTTTCCCTTGATCACCCAGGCGCCGACA
>CAJQLI010000195.1 GCA_905479125.1 uncultured Alphaproteobacteria bacterium
CCACACCCCAGGCAGCAGCGACTTCGATTGATTCGCCACGTTCCCACGCACGTTCGATATGCAACCGCGCATCCTTGCCCGGCGACAGGTACAAACCGGCTTCGCGCTTGCCCTGCTGCATCATCCGGTAAGTGCCGACGTTCAGATAACCGGAATCGGGATCGCGGGTAATCACGCAATCCGCAGTGCCAGGATAGCGTCCGCCATCGAGCGGCCAGTGCATCGGGATCGGGAACTTGTCGAGATCGATATCGTCGCCCAGCAAAGTATTCTCGAACACGGGCGCTTCCGGTGGTGAAACCTCGCGCGGCGGTATGCGCTGCATCAGCTTGCCTTTGACCTTGCTGATGAGGTCCGTCGTATTCATGTCCGGGGATTCACCCAGCGTGATCGCAATGCGCTTCAGGCTGGGGCCCGCCAGGTTCCACAGCAGGCGCGCGCCAATGCCGTCGTCTTCAAAGCCGACTGTTTTTTCGAACATCACGGTGGGAGACGGCTGCTGCTTGGCCAGCAGATACCCGATCGCACTCATTTCCTGATCGCGGCTGACGGGTTCCGACACTTTGACGAGTTCGTCGATTTCAGCGACCGCGTCCAGCCATTGCCGGAGGTCCTGGATCGGCTCGTTCTGTGTTTTGGCGGTCACGTTGGAGGTTTCGTCGCTCATGCGTAGGGGTCTCCGTATCGGAATTAATTGTTGTCGACGGCCGCTTGTCTGTTCCGGCCAGGCGAGCAGGATATTGAACCGGCAACCGCCGTCACGCAACCGTTTGGGCTGATTCCGGGGCATAATTCGGGGAGAAAAAACACGCCGACAGCCAATGGATTCAGGTGTCCCGATCCGTGCAATCTGTATACTTGATCGGGGAGGGTCGACTTAATGAGGTGGTTATTTACGATTTTCACGGCGGTTCTCACGATGTCTGCACCAGCATCGGCAAAGGAATATGTCGATCTCGAACTGGTAATCGCGACCGATGTGTCGCGCAGCATCGACAGCGACGAAGCCCGTTTGCAGCGTCAGGGGGTCGCCGCGGCCTTTCGCAGTAAACAGGTGATCGACGCTATCCAATCCGGGGTGCTGCAGCGCATCGCCGTTGCCTATATCGATTATTCAAGCCGCGACTGGAACAAACTGCTGATCGACTGGAAAATTATCCGGGATCAGAAAAGCGCCTATGCGTTTGCCGACGCCCTTCTGAAGCCGGAACTGACCTTCGGTCGACGGACGTCTATCAGCGATGCGCTGGAACACGCTGTCCGGATCATTGACGGCAACGACATAGAAGGCACACGGCGCGTGATCGACGTATCCGGTGACGGGCCGAATAATTTCGGCCGCTTTGTCGACAAGGTCCGTGACGAGACAATTGCCAGGCGGATCACGATCAACGGCCTGCCGATCATGAATGACACCAGCAACGTCTTCAGCCGCTACAACCTGCCTGATCTGGATAATTACTACCGCGGCTGCGTCATCGGCGGGCCGGGCGCGTTTCTGGTCGTCGCGCGCGATTTCAAGGATTTCGCCCGCGCAATCCGCAAAAAACTGATCCTGGAAATCGCTGGCCTGCAACCTGCGCGCCCATCAGGTTTCATCCGGGCGCAGATTGCGCCACCGCAAAACGTGCGGCCTGCCCCCAACGGTTACACCTATCAAAAGGGCTGCGATATCGGCGAGCGCATGCGCGAAGGCTACTGGGCAGACGATGACACCTGATAGCCGGAATAGGGCGCGTTAATCGTCCTGGGTCAGCACGATCCGGCCGCGAACCTTCCTGTCCTGAACATCTTGCAGGGCCTGGCGGAAATCGTCGATCGGATGGGTTACCGTCGGCAGCGCCGAAATCTTTCCCTCGGTATAAAGCGCGAATATCTGCTCGAAGCATTTTGCCGTCAGGTCCGGGCGGCGACGGCGGTAATCGCTGATCTGCAACCCGCCGACATCAATGTTCTTTACGAGCAGGTAGTTCGCTTTAAGCGACGGTATCCGACCTGCCGCAAACCCGATCACCACCATGCGTCCACGCCATGCAACCGCCCGCAGCGCCGCATCGAAAATATCGTCGCCCAGCGGATCGATAACGACATCGGCGCCGCGCCCGTCTGTGACGGCAAAAACCTGGTCGCGCAGAGAATCGCGCAGATTATCGGCAGCAAGATCGATCACGGCCTCGGCGCCCGCATCGCGCACAAGATCGGCTTTCTCGGGATTGGCAATTCCCGCAAGCGCATGCCCGCCCATTGCCCGAACCAGTTGAACAGCAGCCAGCCCAACCCCTCCGGAGGCCCCGAGCACCAGAACGCTCTCGCCTTCTGTGAAGCGGCCGCGTTCCACCAGCGAAAACCAGGCGGTGTCATAGACCAGCGCCATGGATGCGGCGTCGGTGAACGACATGCTGTCCGGCAGATGATAGCAGTTATTCCGGTGGATCGGCGTCAACCCGGCATAACCGCCCTGCTCCGCCATCGCCACCACACGGTCCCCCGGCGCAAAATCCGTGACATCCGAACCGACCGATTTCACGATACCCGCCGGCCCCTTGCCCGGCACGAACGGCACATCGGGTTTGAACTGGTATTTGCCGCTGATAATGACCAGGTCGACATAGTTCACCGCGGTGGCACGCACGTCGACGATGATATCTTCTGGTCCGGGAACCGGGTCAGCGAATTCCGTCAATGACAGGTTATCGAGCGATCCGTATTCGTTGAGGACGACTGCACGCATGATCTTCTCCGATTAGGATTCCGGTCAGGTCGCCACGACAGGCTCGGGAACCAGCGAACCATCGCGCACCCTGCGGATAATCTCCAGTTTTTCCATCTTGCCGTTGGGCATCAGCGGAATATCGGCGAGCGGCAACCAGAATTCAGGCATGTCATAACGCGACAGGCCCTGCTCGGCGAGATGGGCCAGGATTTCGGCGACCGAGGCCGTCTGTCCGTCCTCGAACATCACGGCAAGGCAGGCCCGTTCGCCAAGCCGGTCATCCGGCACCGGAATGGCCGCAACGAGATCAAGTGCCGGATGGCGAAGTGCGAGATCTTCGAGCAGGTTGGGATTGATGTTGTGACCGCCACGTACGATCAGTTCCTTCTTGCGGCCGGTGAGCCGCAGGTAACCGTTTTCATCGATCGTGCCGAGATCGCCGGTCAGGAACCAGCCGGACGCATTGATGCAGTCTTCGCCCGCTTTGCGGTCGTTGAAGTAACCAAGCATGAGCGATGCCCCCTTGCCGCCAACCAGCCCGGACGTTCCGGGCGGTGCTTCGCGATCGGGATCGTTCGCATCGAAGATACGAAGATCGTACCCCGGACAACACACACCAGATGTGCCGATGACAAGGTCTCGGGAATCCCCCGGCTTGCCGTATTGATGACCGTTGGTCTCGGTCATGCCGTATCCCTTCTGAACGGGAATACCGCAGTCATACAATGCAGCCGCCACATGTTCGGGACATGCCGCAGCCGAGACCCGGAAACTTTTGAGTCGGTCATATTTCTCGATGCCGCGGGCCTTCAGTTCGGCCAGCAGATCCATCGCATGGGTCGGTACGCCGACGAGATAGTCGACACCGGCGGCCTCGATATGATCCAGCAGGCTGTCGCCCCGTGGCCAGTCATGCAGGACGAATTTCCCGCCGACGACGAGGGACGTCCAAAGGGTTCCGCAGCCGAGATTGTGACTGAACGGGCTGAGCGAAAGCGTTACCGTATCTGCGTCGAATCCCCAGGCACCGGCGATACCGCGTGCGGCGACGAGCTGCGAATTATCACTGTGCATCACGCCCTTTGGCGCGCCGGTAGAACCCGACGTAAATGCAAGATAGGTAATCAGATCGGGATTCCCGACTGGCGGGCCAGCATCACCGGGGCCCGCTTCAAGGACACCTGCGAACGGCTCTGCAGCGTCATCGGAAGACAACTCGTAGATATGTCGAAGCGATGGCAACCCGCGGATCAGGTCCGGAATCTCATCGTCCTCGGCATCCGCTCCGTGGCCCGGATAATGGATATAGGCGGCACAGGCCGCGCGCTCGCACATCGCAACGATCTCGGCGACGGTATGATTGCGATGGGGCGATGGACAGCAGACATAGCCGTCACGGGAGGCAGCCAGCAGAGCAAACACGGTCTCGGCCCGATTGGGCGCACCGACGAAAATCGTATCGCCCTGAACGAGACCGCGCCTGGCGAGGTCTGCGGCGAACGCGTCGATAGCCTCGACGAGTTCGCGCCATGAATAAGTGCGGCTCCCGCTTATCAGCGCGGGCGCATCCGGGCGCTCACGGCTGTGAGCACGGACGATGTCGTAAATCGTCTGAGATCCCCACGCTCCGGATGCGTAATAGCCCTCTCGCGTGGCATCGTCGGGCGACAGTGTCGGGGTCATCCCCATGGTTGATCAGACGCCGTGAGACGCAGCGACCAGCGGGTCCATTTCCATGTCGTCATCTTTGACCGCACCGATCAGGTCCGTAACCTTTTCAATACCGCGCTCATCGCACCATGTTTCCAGGTCGTCGATAATCGTCGTCAACGCAGACGGATTGCGGAACCCGGCATAGCCGATACCGACAGCGTGGGCGCCGGCCAGCATGTACTCGACAACGTCCTCCGCCTTGGTCACACCGCCAACACCGATCACCGGAATATTCACTTCCTTGGCAACCTGGTAGACCATGCGCAGCACGATCGGTTTCAGCGCAGGCGACACCATGCCGCCGAACTTATTGCCCAGCGCCGGACGAAAATTATCAGTACGGATTTTGAGCGACAGAAACGTATTGGCGATCACCAGCGCGTCAGCGCCCGCCTCTTCGGCAGCAAGCGCTACCGAAACAAGGTCGCCCGCATTAGGGGAAAGCTTGGCCCAGACCGGCTTATCGGTCGCTGCACGGATACCTTCCATCACCATCTTGGTATGATCTTCCTGCATCGCGAAATTGCCGCCGGTCGTATTGCGGGTCGGGCAGGAAATATTGCACTCGATCACGTCGACATCGGGCACGCTGAGTTCGCGGGCCAATTCGGCAAAATCCTCGGCCGATTCCGACGACACGCTGACCACCAGGGGCGGCTCGAACTTCGCGTATTCGGGTACAATGTTCTCAAGGAAATAATCAATGCCTTTGCCGGGCAAGCCGATGGACTGGATGATCCCCGCCTCGGTCTCGGCCATGCGCGGCGTCGGGTTACCGAGCCGGGGCTCGCGGCAGATGGTTTTAGCCACCAGCGCGCCGAGCCGGTTAAGATCAATAACGTCGTTATATTCCCAGGAAAACGCGCCAGACGCGGGCTGGATCGGGTTCTGAAACGTAAGGTCGCCGATTTTTACCGAAAGATCTACCATCCCACTGCCTCCTGCATATTGAATACCGGCCCTTCACGACACACGCGTTTCAGGGTCTTTTCGCCGTTTATTTCAAATGTCCGCATGCACACGTAGCAGGCGCCGATACCGCAGACCATGATCTGCTCCATGGCGACCTGGCCGGGTACATCATGTTTCTTGCCAAGGTTCTGCATCAGTTTGAGCAAGCGGCTCGACCCACAGGTAAAGAAGGCATCCGCCTTGCCGTCGGCAATCAGTTTTTCAAGGATTTCCTCGACATTCTCGACCGCGCTGCTGCCATCCTCATCGACAACGGTGACCGTTGCCGCACCCAGTTCCTCGAACAAATCCTGCGACATCACGAGGTCCGACCTGCGAGCGCTCAGGACCGCGGTGACCCCGACGCCTTTTTCAGCAGCCAGCTGAGACAAGGGCGCCAGCGTAGCCAGTCCGACGCCGCGTCCGAGCACGACGATATTCTTCCATGCCGGATCGAGCGTGAAGCCGACACCAAGGGGGCCCGCAATATTGAACGTATCGCCGGCTTCCAGCGTCGCCATGCCCTGCGTGCCGCGACCTTCGCATTTATAAAGAAATTCGAGACAGCCGGCGGCCTTGTCGACCTTGTATATGCTCATCGGCCGGCGCATCCAGACCTCTGCACCATCGGGCGACGGACACAACAGGTGATAGAACTGCCCGGCATAGGCGGTAAGCGCCCGCTCGGCAGCGCGAACCACCAGCAGCTTGTATTCACCGTTCACCCAGTCATTCGAGACGACATCGGTGAGGAATTCACCCGTCGGCTTGTCGGGGTGAGGGTCAACGCCGCCAACGGGTATGGCTGCATTTGTATATTTTCTGTCTGGCGCGAGATCGTTCATGGCTTCACTTCTATTCGATCATTCGGTTGGTGCATTTATAGGCGCTGAATGTGCCAAAATAAAGACTTGTTCCATTTTTGTTACAATTTGGCAGCAGTTCCAAACAGCATTGTAATGTTGATCCTGTGATTTTCGTAGCCCGGCCTGAAATCAGGTGCGTCTGACCCGTGAAACAGACGGGAATCAAAGAGGACGGCGCGGTTTTCCCGGTACGGAATGGTGAGCGCCGAATCGCCGCGGCTATCAAGAAACGACCGAATCCGCGCCCGGTCCGCGTCATAATCAACGATGGGCCAGTCCGGCGGCGGTATCTCGCGGTAAACAATCAGCCCGCCCCGGTCCGGATTGCGGTTCGCCCTGTCCGGGGTGACCCAGAAATTCAGGCTGATCGCGGCATCGTCGGCATGGACGTCTATCGGTTGCTCCCCTCTGAGTGCTTTGAACGCCCATGCCTGCGTCAACGGGTGCGGCCCGAGAAGCTCAGGCAAAGCGGCGCGGAATTCATCCGCGACCTGCAGCACCAGCGGACAGGCCAGCCCGTCTTCAAGATAAGCGGCGACAAACCCGCCGATATGCGAAAAATCATGCCAGATCGTGCTTTCACACAAGAACCGCTGCAACAGGGACAGCGCTTTGGGCGTCAGAAGATCATCAAACCACGCGACCCCCGGTTCGGTTTCACGGTACATCCGCGTGATCGCGACTGCATCAAGCCTGTCATTTACGGCACCACCCAAGATTTCCGGCGTGTCCCGCAGATGAACCGGGCCATTATAATCCGGGCCAAGCGTTGCGAGCTGGCTATCCGACAGGTCCACAATTTCGTCCCCTGAATCATCAGCCGGGCCGTCTGCAAGCTCCGCTGCGACGCCTTCATACAGACGCGCCAGCATTTCGAACCGGCTGCCATCGCGCGGGCGCGGCGGCAGATGCCGGAACAGGTCCGCATCGTGCTGAAGCTTCATCCTGGTCGCCGTGCGAAGAGACCGGTTTGCCATCCCGTTGCGGTCCTCCCCCCGGCGCAAATCATACGTCCGCGCGAAGCGATCGAGGGAGCGGTCACGCTGTCCCGCTGCCAGCCAGAGAAACCCGAGCGCGCGGTGAGCATCGTGATGATCCGGCTCCAGCGCCGTAACGGACCGGAATGCCTGTAATGCATCCTGTGCTGAACCGAGCGCCATCAGGGTATTGCCGCGATTGAAATGCGCCGACGCATAATACGGCTCGGACGCCAGCAACCGGTCGAACAATTCGAGGGCGGACCGTGGATCGCCCCGCCGGGCAACAAGCGCACCAAGATTATGCAATACGCCCGGATGACCCGGGTCCAGTTCCAGCGCCGCGCGATATGCGCGCTCCGCCTCTTGCGAGCGGCTCTCCTGTTGATAAGCGACCGCCTGTGCGATCAGAATCTGAAGATCGTCGGCACCCTCAGCCATGTCAGGCCGGCAGATTCTTGATAAGGCCGCGCAGGTATTTCGCGGCTGCCTGCCCTTTATATGCACGGCGCCACATATCTTCGACCGTTCGCTCATGCAGGTCGAGCGCTTCCGGTGCCGACGTAATCATGGCGATCCCGCCGTAGACATTCGGCTGCTCGCCCAGCCGGAAAGGACTTAGCGTCAACACCTTACGGTCGGCCTGTCGGAATATCTGGAAGCTGCTATGGGGCAGCGCGCCCGGCACGATTCCGATCTGGACACCGATGGGCTCCTCTTCCATCAACGTGATCAGGTGCTCGGCTTCACCCAGCGCCCGCCGACGACGCTCGGCCAGGACATCTTCCGGCAGATCGAGCCTGCCGACCATACCGTTGCGCAGAAACCGGTCGATTTCCGCGCCTGAAATCAGATTCAGAAGTCCCGGTTTCCGGGCCCGCCATGTTTCCTTCCGCTGACGCAGGATGGGCAGTAATTCGCGGACGATTTCCTGCGCCCGGTCATGATCGGCCGCACCTTCGGGAATACTCTCCACCAGCACGTCTTCCAGGGTCTCTCCGAATGTATCGGATGCCAGCAGGTAGGAGACAGGCCCGGCAAGCACCACGATATGCTCCGCGCTTTCCTCTATCTGGCGGAGACGTTCGAAAAACGCCACGGCGGAAGATATGTATTCGACCCCGACACCCAGTAGCGTCGGCACCGAGACATCCAGAAGCTCCGACAATTTTTCCAGGGTTTCGATCTTCGCGACCTCGCCCTTCTCGAAGCGGTAAAGCGCTGTACGAGAGATTTCCAGACGCGCGGCGATCTCGTCCGCACTCAGCCCGGACGCGAGGCGGAAAGCTCTCAGCCGGTTGCCTATATCGTCGAACCGTATGGTCATGCCGGAATTTTTCACACCGCTTTTCGAATTAACATAGAACAGGTACAAGGTTTCGGAAGGGAGGGTCAACGCACCCATGTCGAAGTGGAAGTATACAAAAGGTCTGCACGATATCGGAAACGGTGCTTTTGCCTACCTGCTGCCCGATGGCGGCTGGGGCTGGAGCAATGCCGGATTGATCACGGACGGCGATGAATCGTTGCTGGTCGACACCCTGTTCGATCTGCCGCTGACCGCCGATATGCTCTCGACGATGCGCGATGCGGCCCCCGGCGCAGCATCGATAGACACCCTTGTGAACACACACGCGAATGGCGACCACACATACGGCAACCAGCTTGTCGAAGGCGCCGTCATCGTAGCATCGAAAGACTGCGCCGATGAAATGGAGACCCGCCCGCCGGAAGCCTTTATCAGTCGGGTAAAATCCTGGCAGGACATGGGAGATGCCGGTGCGATCATCTGGGAACTGATGGGCCGGAAGTTCGATTTCGACGGCATAAAGAATACCCTGCCCACGCGTACATTCGACCGGGAGCTGACTCTGAACGTCGGCAATAAACGTATCGAGCTGACGAATGTCGGCCCCGCCCATACCCTCGGCGACGTGATCGTACACGTACCCGAAGACCGAATCGTTTTTACGGGCGATATCGTCTTTGTCGGTGGCCATCCGGTCATGTGGGCCGGCCCCGTCAGCAACTGGATCGGCGCCTGTGATCATATTCTGGGGCTGGACATCGATATCGTGGTGCCGGGTCACGGGCCGATCAGCAGCAAACAGGAAGTCCGCGCACTGCGCAGCTACCTGACCGAACTGCGAGACGAAGCGCGCAAGCGATACGATGCCGGCCTGGACTGGGTCGCCGCATCGGAAGAAATCGTTGCCGATTTTTTCAACGACTGGATCGACCGCGAGCGCGTGTTCATCAACGTGAATACGCTGTACCGCGAGTTTGACGGAAACAACCGTCCGCCCAGCGCCATGAAAGTCTTCGCCGAGATGGCGAAATGGTACTGGGCCGAGTACCCTGATCGCTGCCCGCACGGGCCAGGACATGATCACGACAACTGCACGGGACACTGACACATGGGGCTCAACATCACACGATCCGTCAAACAGATGGTGGCAGAGGCCAATGAACACGTCGAGGAAATCAGCATCTCGGATGCGCGCGAACTGGTCGGCCGCGACGACGTCCTTTTTATCGACATCCGCGACATCCGCGAGCTTGCCAAGTCCGGTCGTATTTCGGGGGCACGCCATGTGCCGCGCGGCATGCTGGAAATGTGGATCGACCCCGATACGTCCTATCACCGGGAATTCTTTGCCGAAGACCGAAAATTCATTTTCTACTGCGCGGGCGCCTGGCGATCGGCACTGGCAGCGAAGACAGCCCAGGACATGGGCCTGAGCCCCGTTGCGCATCTCGAAGGCGGCATCAATGCCTGGATCGACGCAGGCGGTCCGATCGATCCGCCCAAAGACACTTGAAGAGGAACAGCATTATGGATGGCATTTCCAACCAGCCCTACACACCCGACCTTCGCGGATTCATCGAGTATCTCGACAAGGAACATCCCGAAGAAATTGTCCGTATCACCAAGGAGGTCGATCCGGAATACGGGGTGTCCGGCATTCTTCATCGGTTGGAGAAAGAAGGTCACTTCAAGGCTGTCATTTTCGAAAACGTCAAAGGGTCCGTGTATCCGCTGGTCGCCAACATGCATGGCAGCTTCACACGACTGCGCTATGCCATCGGCATGGAGGAAGGTGACGAGAAAGCCTTCCTGACCGAGTTTGCAGCACGCGAATCTCACCCGATAGAACCTGTCATGGTCGAGGAAGGCCCGGTGCAGGAAGTCGTGAAGATGGGCGACGAGATCGACGTCGAGGAATTCCCGATCTGCACTTATCACGAACTCGACGCCGGGAAGTTCATTACGGCAGGCCTCGCCCTGATGCGCGACCCCGACACGGGAATCGACAATATCGGCATCTACCGCCACCAGGTGCACAGCAAGAACGAGCTTGGCGTCCAGCTGTCAGAGACCGCAGACGGCAATGTGATCTGGAAGAAATACGAAGAACGCGGCGAGCCCTGCCCGATCGCCATCGTTATCGGCCATCACCCGGCATTTTTCCTCGGCTCGCTCAGCTACACACCGATTGATTCGAACGAACTTCACCTGGCCGGCGGCATCCTGCAGCGCGCGGTGCCGCTTGTACCGTGCAAGACGATCCCGCTGGACGTTCCCGCCGATGCCGAGATGGTCATCGAATGCGTAATCCGGCCAAAAGAACGCCGGGCCGAAGCGCCTTTTGGCGAGTTCCCCGGGACGTACGGCCCGGAACGCATGAACCCGGTGCTGGACATCAAGGCGATCACCCATCGCAAGAATCCGCTGTACCAGAATGCCTTCGTCGGCCACGCCGATAACCTGCTGCTGTCCGGCGTCATCCGCTCGACCGCCATCGAAGAAACAGTAAAGATCGCCTGTGGCACCGTCACCGGCGTCCACATGCCGCGATCGGGCCGCTTCCGCTTCGTGTGTTACATCGCGATCAACCGGAAAATCGAAGGTGAGGCCAAAGCCGCCGCGATGGCCGCGTTCGTCACCGACCCGTTTCTGAAATTCGTGGTGGTCGTCGATCACGACGTCGATATCACCAGCGATACAGAGGTCATGCATGCCATTGCCACACGCGTGCGCGCCGACCGGGACACATTCATGATTCCGTATGCCAAGGGCTCACCACTGGATCCTGCATCCTACGATCCTGCGGGGGGCTCGCATCTGGTGACTAAAATGGGTATCGATGCGACCCGCAAGGACAATTACCCGGCCGAAATTCATGTTCCCGGGAACGAAGATATCAATCTCGCGGACTTTATCGACGGTTATACGAAACCCTAAGGATACAAACCGATGGAAAATTGCCACCGTATCGACGTTCATCACCACATACTGCCGCCCAATTACGTGGAAATCGTCGGCGATGACCGGATCGGCCCGCTGATCCTGGCAGGCAAAACGCCGGAATGGACCCCGGAAATGTCTATCGAGGCGATGGACCGCAACGGCATCCAGACCGCGCTGACATCGATCTCCGCGCCCGGTCTGTGGTTTGGCGAAACCCAGGAAACCATCGATCTGTGCCGGCATTGCAACGAATATGCCGCCGAGATCACGAAGGATCACCCGACCCGGTTTGGGGTTTTCGCCTCGCTGCCGCTGCCCGATGTGGATGCCAGCCTCGCCGAAATCGCCTATGCGCTGGACGACCTGAAAGCCGACGGCATCGGCTTGCTGACCTCATACGGCAACCAGTATCCCGGCGACCCCGCCTTCGCACCTGTCTTCGATGAACTGAACCGTCGCAAAGCCACGGTCTATTTCCACCCCACCAATGCACCCTGTAACCAGTGCCAGCCGGAAATTCCTGCAGCAACGCTGGACTTCCCGTTCGACACGACCCGTGCCGTGGTCAGCCTTCTGTTCAACGGCACCTTCGCGCGTTGCCAGGACATCAATTTCATCTTCAGCCATGCTGGGGGTGCGATACCGTTCCTGGCCGAACGTATCGGCCGGCTTCAGGGACGCCCTGGATTCAAGGAACACGTACCGAACGGCGTCGTGCCTGAACTGGAGCGGCTGTACTACGACACCGCACTGTCGGCGAACTGGCTTGCCTTCCGCAGCCTGTTCGAACTGGTCACACCTGATCACGTGCTGTTCGGCAGCGACTATCCGTTCGCGCCCGAACCGACCATGACAGGCTCGATCAAGGCCCTGCAGGAAATGGGGCTCGACCCCGACGTGCTGCAGGGAATCGAACGCGACAATGCGCTTAAACTCTTTCCCCAATTCGGTGCTTGAATATCAATGGACTCACTGACGCTCACGATTAACGGTGAAGCACGGGACATCAATTGCGATCCCGCGACGCCACTCCTCTATGTATTGCGCAACGATCTCGATCTGACAGGCGCCAAGCTCGGTTGCGGGCTGGAACAATGCGGCGCCTGCGCTGTGCTGGTCGATGGCGAAGCAACACTGTGCTGCAACCGCCCGGCAGGTGAGTTCGCAGGCAAGGAAATCGTGACCATCGAAGCCCTTGAAAATGATGCCGTCGGCGCTGCCGTCCAGAGGGCTTTTATCGCCGAAGGCGCCGCGCAGTGCGGATATTGCACAGCAGGCCTCGTCATTGCAGCGACATCCCTGCTCAAAGCCAATGCAGCGCCGGATCGCGACGCAATCGTCGCCGGGCTCGAAGAACACCTCTGTCGTTGCGGCTCTCACGGTCGCGTTATTGCCGCCATTGGCCGTGCCGCGAAGGAGATAGGCAATGTCTAAATCCGTGTTTTCCAGCCCGAGCCTTGCCAAGCATCCCGGCCTCGACGAATGGGTTTCCGTCGGCGCGGATGGCCGTATCTCTATCCACAGCGGCAAGGTCGATATCGGCCAGCGCATTTCAACCGCACTTGCCATGATCGCCGCCGAGGAACTCGACGTGCCGCTGGACCGCATCGACATGGTGCGCACCGCCACCGGCGAAGCACCGGATGAAGGCATAACATCGGGCAGTAACTCGATGATGGAATCCGGCAGCGCGGTAAGGCTCGCGACCGCAACCGCAAGGCGGCACATGCTGGCACTGGCCGCGGAACAACTCGGCGTCGACGCAGACACGCTCGAAGTCGATGACGGGCTCATCCAGTCGCGGGATACCAATCGCAGCGTAACTTACGAAGAAATCCAGGGGGACAAGCCTTTCGGTGTCGATGTCGACCCGGATGTTGACGTCAAAGACCCGGAGACCCATAAAATCGTCGGCGAGAAAATCGCTCCGCTTGGCCTGTCGGAAATCGTTACCGGCAGTTATCGCTTTTTGCACGACATGAAGCTGCCGGGCATGTTGCATGCCCGCGTCGTGCGCCCCCCCCATTATAATGCGCGCCTTAAAGGCATGAACGACGAGACAGCCGACAGATTGCGCCAGAGTGGCATCGACATTGTCCAGGACGGCAGCTTCATCGCGGTCGTCGGCGCCAATGAATACGCGGTGATCCAGGCCGCGGAACGACTGTTCGCCGCCTGCGACTGGGACACGTCCGGTGCGCTGTCGGAAAACGATGTTTTCGAGAGCCTGACCGCCAACCCTCGCGAGAGCCGCCCGGTCGAGAATGACGGCGTGCCCCAGGACAAGCCGGTGCCTCCCCTGGCAGACCCTCCGGAAAACGCGTCTGCCACGCTGGAAACCCGCTACGATAAGCCCTATCACGCCCACGCGTCTATGGGCCCGTCCGCAAGCTGCGCCATCTGGCAGGAAGACGGTCTCCAGTTATGGTCGCATAGCCAGGGGGTCTATTTCCTCCGTGATGCCGTCGCGGAAGCTTTCGATATCGACCCGGAAACCGTGCGGATTGAGCATATCCCGGGAGCTGGCTGTTACGGTCATAACGGCGCTGACGATGTAGCATTCGATGCCGCTCTTGTCGCCCGGGCCCTGCCCGGCAAGCCGGTTCTGCTGAAATGGACGCGCGAAGAGGAACACGCCTGGGCGCCCTACGCCACGGCGACATCCATGAAGCTGCGCGCAAGCCTCGACGCGGACGGCAAGGTCATCGATTGGAATCATGAAAGTTACGGCGACACATTCAACATGCGGCCCCGGTCGGGGCCGAATATGGCGGGTGCCGCGCGCCTGTTATCGGGCCGGTTCCGTGAAAACCCGCCGCCCGAATTCGTGCCGCAGCCTGCCATGGTCCGCCACATGGGCATTCACCGGAACCTGGACCCGCTTTACGTCTTTCCGAACAAGCGCCTGGTCAAGAACCTGGTGCGGGACCTGCCCCTGCGAACCTCGGCGCTGCGGACGCTCGGCGCATTCGGCAATGTCTTCGCCATCGAATCCTTCATGGACGAACTGGCCGAAGCCGCTGGCATCGACCCGGTCACATTCCGGCTGAACCACCTGGAAGACACGCGTGGGCGCGAAGTGCTCGAAGCAGTTGCCGCGCGGATGGATTTCAACGCCGATGACGGAATCGGGCGCGGCATCGCCTTTGCCCAGTATAAGAACCTGAAAGCCTATGCCGCCGTCGGCGTCGAGTTGGAAGTCAACGACGCCGCGGAAGTGATTCTCAAACGGGCCGTGCTTGCGGGCGATGCCGGTGAAATCGTCGACCGGGACGGCACCGCCGCCCAGTACGACGGCGGATTCCTGCAGGCGGCGAGCTGGACCATCAGCGAGCAGGTCACCTGGGACCGCGATGGCATCACCAGCCGTGACTGGGAAACCTACCCGATCCTTGGCTTCGACAATGTGCCCGAGATCGAGACAATCCTGATCGAACGACCCGGCGTGCCGTTCCTTGGTGCCGGCGAAGCCGTATCGGGCCCGGCGGGCGCCGCCATTGCCAACGCGATATATAACGCAACGGGTCTCCGGCTCCGGCGCATCCCGTTCACGCCGGACGCGATCCGCGCGGCAGCAATGGACGCATAAAGCCTTGTCAGGGTTTACGATCCGTCCGCTCGCGCCGTCGCTCGGAGCAGAGATACGTGATCTGGACCTGACATCACCGCTGGATCGCGACACAATTTCCGCGATCCGCGCAGCGTGGCTTCAGCACCTGGTTCTCGTGTTCCGGTGCGGTGAGATTTCTGAAGACGACCAGACCAGGCTTGCCGGGTATTTCGGACCGACCGTCGGCGCACGATCAAAACAGCGCAGCGATGGCGGTGACCGACGGCTGATGCTGATCAGCAATATCCGCCAGAATGGCGAGCCCATCGGTTTACTTCCCGATGGTGAATTGATGTTCCACTCGGATTCGGTGTTCCTGGAAAAACCGCTGATGGGCGCGATGCTCTATGCCGAGGAAATCCCGTCAACCGGCGGCAATACGCTCTTTGCCAACATGTACGACGCATACGATTCCCTGACGGACGAGCTGAAAACCCGGGTGACCGGACTTCAGGCAGTTCATGTTTTCGATTACGAAACGCAAGTCAAAAGTGGCAGGTTCGACCGGTCCAGCGCGCCGCATGCCACGCACCCGGCGATACGCACCCACCCGGAAACGGGCCGCAAGGCGCTCTATGTGAACCGGTTGATGACCGAAGAACTGGTCGGCCTGCCCCGGGCAGAAAACGACGATCTGCTGCAGCGATTATACCGCCATGCAGAAGACAGTACGCATGTGTATGAACATATCTGGCAGGTCAACGATCTGGTGATGTGGGACAATCGCTGCACCCAGCACGCACGCACCGATTTCCCGACCGGGGAGAGACGCCTGTTACGCCGTGTCGGAATCGAAGGCGACCGGCCCGTCTAGAAAACCGGCTTCGAATTATCCAGCGGGATCGTCAGCGACACCCCGCCGCCGCCGCAGCATGGACAACTGAGCGAGACGAGGATCTGCTGTTTCTGTTCCTCGGTCATGTCCGATTTTTCCAGCACTTCGAGCACCTGAGCGCGTATCGCCTGGTGCATGGTCATATCGGTGACAACGCCGGTTTCGTTGGACATGGGGCTGCCCGCTACTCTGCGGCCTGGGCCAGGCCCTGAAGCGGTGCGAGATGCCCGAGCATCGCCCGGGCATTGCCGGTGCGGATCATATCCCGTTCTTCCTCGGTCAGGTTCGCGGCGGCGATTGCCTTGTTGGTCCAGTCACACCCGAAAGCCGTGCCGTCGGTCGCGTAAACAATCCGGTCAACCCCATATAGCTCTATCGCCATATCGATCGATTTCGCCCCGAAGGAATTGCAGTCATACCAGAGGTTGGGCTTGGTCAACCGGGTCGACGGCAGGGGCTCCTCCGGCGAATCCAGCATGCTCCTGTGATCAAGACGTTCGACCTCGAACGCGATATTGCCGCCGAGATTGTGAATATGGAACCGGGCATCCGGGTAGTCATCCAGCAGGTCCGTCATTGTCAGGGTGACCGTACAGGCAGACAGACTGGACTGCATATCGAGCGTGCCCATCCGGCGAATGAAATTGTCGGAATCGGCACTGGTGCGCGGCCATGGATCGCCAGGGCGCGGACCCCAGTGGATAAACAGCGCCGCCTTGTGACCGTTGGCCGCCGCAAGAAGCGGGCGAAATGCCTCCGCATCCGCATGCGTCATGAAAGCATTGGCAGGCATGATCGCACCGATCATACCGGGCATCGTCATAATACGGTCCAGCTCGGCGACCGCTGCATCCATATCGGTCATCGGCAGAGAGCCATAGGCGACAAAGCGACCCGGGTTGTCAGCGCACACAGCGGATGTCGCATTATTGAACACCTGTACCGCCGGCACGGATTCAGCGACCGGCAGGCGCTCGATCCACTGATGCGGCCCCCAGAGCGACAACACGCCGGTTGTAACCCCATGCGCATCCATTTCGGCGAGACGGGTTTCCAGGTCATCGAACATACCGTCGAAGGATTGCTCTCCCCGTCGCGTCTTGATCACTTCCTCGCCGGCTTCGTTGGTATGGATCATCGGCGGCTCGGTCCGGGCGCGATAGATATCCATCAGCTCAGGCGGACTCCAATGGGCATGCATGTCGATGGTCATCGGCCTGTCTCCGTCGATTATTGTTAAAGGCGATAATTTTATTGTGAGCGATTTTGCGCCAATCGGGATACAGACTCAATGCATAGAAAATTCGGGCGCAAACTCGGTTGGTGGGATTTCGCCCCGGTTGAATCAGCGCTAAACTCTCCGATCAACCCCAGACAAAAGGCGAAAAGCAGATGAAAGCAGTTTATTTCAACGAAAACGGCGCGGTCGATGTGCTTCAGTACGGTGACCTGCCGGACCCCGTCGCTGCAGCCGACGAAGTCGTCGTCGATATCCATGCCGCCAGCGTAAACGGGGCCGACTGGAAAGTGCGCGAGGGGTCATATGCGCCGACCGCGTTTTTCCCCTATGTCTGCGGACGGGATATTTCAGGCGTCGTATGCGAAGTCGGTAGCGACGTAACCGACCTGGCGGTCGGTGACGCCGTGTTCGGTGTTCTTCCCGTCGGTCAGGAAGGAACCTATTGCGAGAAAGTCGCTACCAAAGCCGCCGTTCTTGCAAAGAAACCGGATAATATTTCGCATGTGGATATCGACGCGCTGTCGCTCATCGGACTCACCGCCTGTATCTCCATCGAAGAATCGCTGAAGCTGCAATCCGGTGAAAAAATCCTGATCCAGGGCGGTGCCGGCGGTGTTGCCGGGTTCGCCATCCAGCTCGCCAAGCATATCGGCGCGCATGTCATCACGACAGCCAGCCCCGGCAACCACGAATATGTCCGTGGGCTCGGTGCCGACGAAATCATCGATTACCACGCCGTTGACTTCACCGAGGTCGTGTCGGATTGCGACGCCGTGTTCGATACCGTCGGCGGCGATGTCGGCCTGAAAGCATTCGACGTGCTGAAACCCGGTGGGCGGGCAGCGTTTATTGCTTCCGGTGCCAAGGCGCCGGAAGCACCCCGCGACGACGTCCAGTCGCTGCGGCCCAGCGTGGGACGCGCACGGCATTACATGGAACGGATTGCCGAACTTTATAATGCAGGGGTCGTGACGGTCCCGGAAATCACGCTGTTCGATCTGAAAGATGCCGCTGAAGCGCAGAAAATCAGCCAGACACGGCATCTGCGCGGCAAACTGATCCTGAAAATCCGCTAAAGGAAATCGGTATTCGCCATAGACCGAATGTGTATGACATAATCGGGCATTAAAAATAATCAGGGAGGAACTTTTCGATGAATATACGAAATTCACTACCCGGACTTGCCCTGGCGGCGATTGCTGTCGCTGGCGTCACGGTCCCAGCGGCGGCTGACGACGTTGCCGATTTCTACAAGGGAAAAACCATCACGGTGGTCGTCGCTGCGGGTCCGGGCGGCGGACACACGCAATATACCCAGTACCTGGCGCCGTTCCTTGAAAAGCACATGCCCGGAAACCCGACCTTCATCGTCCAGAACATGGGCGGCGCGGGCGGAACGAAAGCGGCAAACTTCCTGCACTCGATCGCGCGCAAAGACGGCACGATGATCGGAATCCTGCTGTCGGATACGCCGCTCGCGTCGCGCCTGCGGACGACCGGGGTCAAGTACGTCGCCAAGGACTTTCAGTTTCTCGGCGGCGCGGAAAAGCGCAAGATGACCTG
>CAJQLI010000196.1 GCA_905479125.1 uncultured Alphaproteobacteria bacterium
CCGGCGCTCATGACCGATCGCGACCTGAACGCCTGCCTTTTCGACCGCTTCCATCGCGCGAAGGGCGGATGCGCGGGTCAGGCAGAACGGCTTTTCGCAGAAAATGTGCTTACCGGCCCCTGCAGCGGCGATGATCTGCTCTTCATGCAGCGAGTGGGGGGTCGCCAGGATAACGGCGTCGACATTGTCATCGGCGAGCACGGCAGCAAAATCGGTCGTGAAGTCGATACCGTGTTCGGCGGCGAATGCCGCGCCGCCTTCGGCATCCACGTCGAGCAGTTTGACGACCGTGATCTTGTCGCTGGGAGCCAGCGTCTGTGTCAGAATTTTTCCCCACCAGCCGAGGCCGATTACTGCTGCATTCAACATGTGTTTCGTTTCCCTGATTTATTGTTTTGTGTTCGCTGATTTTTGTTTATTCGGCGGCCTGCAGGGCTTCACTCGTAAAGTCTGCAGGCGATGTTATTTCCAGAAGTTCCAGGTCATCCGACCATTCGAGCACATCGTGTTTTACCTTCGGTGGCTGCAGGATACAGGTACCTTCGCGGGCGATGACTTCGCCTTCGCCCTCGTACCAGAACCGCATCCATCCTTTGAGAATATAGACCATCTGGAATTCGATCTCGTTGTGTCGGTGCAGCCCGATGCCGTCTTCTTCCTGGTCGACGGCGCGAATGACATGGGCATGGAAATTGCCGTCCGTTGCCGCGTTGATGCCAAGGTCACGGTATTCGAAGCATTTGCGCATGCCGTCGGCGACGAACGTGCTGTCTGCTGCATGGACGATTGATAATTTCTGGTCTGTCATATCAGTTCACTCCCGTTTTATATCCCGACGATGGTTTGCCCGCCGTTCGGGGATATCAGCTGGCCGGTCAGAAAGTCTGTCTCCGGCGATGCCAACCACGCCACAGCGTAAGCGATTTCCTTTTTGTCGGCGAGACGGCCCATGGGAACGGTCTTTTCGAAATCCTTGATCACGTCCCAGCCCATGGAATTGATCGTCAATTCAGTGGCGACCGTTCCCGGCGCGACCGCGTTCACGCAGATATTCCACGGTGCCAGTTCGCGTGCCCAGCCTTTGACGTATCCGAGCACGCCCGATGCCGCACCGGTGTAGTGAGACATCGAAAAGCTTCCTTCCATCGCGAATATAGAGGACGTGTTGATGATCTTTCCGTATTTGCGCGCCTTCATGCCCGGCACCAGGGCGCGGACGGCGAAAAATGACGCCTTCATCTTGATGTCGGTCATCGCGTGCCAGATTTTCTCGTCGATTTCCTCGATGCTCAGCTTGTTGCCCTGAATACCTGCATTGTTGACGAGGATATCGACACGGCCATGTTCCGCTTCGTGTTCGCCGATCAGGGCGACGAAACGTTCGATATCGGTGTTGTCGCAGGCCATCGCGGTCGCCTTGCGGCCAAGGGCGCGGCACTCTTCGGCGGTTTCTTCCGCCGCGTCGGCATTCAGATCGTTGACGATGATATCGGCGCCGCGTTCGGCCATCAGCAGCGCATGTTCGCGGCCCATGCCGCGGGCAGCACCCGTAATCATGGCGACCCTGCCGTCGAGGCTGAGCGTGTCCCGTGTCATCAATAGCTCCCTTGTTTGGTCCTTTAGACCACATTCCGGCGCAGCGATCACCAGCTTATGATTGGACGTGAGGATTGGATCGGGCTTGAATACTCCAATGCTCAGATCAGTCTTGATAGCGGCCTGTCTATTGACCGGGCCACCCGCATTCGCCGCCGATATCACAGGCGCACCGACCATCATTGACGGCGAGACGCTGGAGGTCGGCGGCAAGCGTTTCACACTCTGGGGGATCGACGCGCCCGATCCACGTCAGACCTGCATCATCCGGCGGCGTGATTATAACTGCGGGCGGATTTCGACGACGGCCCTGATGGACCTCGTGGCCGGGGTGAACGTTACGTGTCGCCCCGTAAAGGGAACGACGAACGTCGCTCGCTGCTACGCCGGTGGCTACGAGCTGTCCGAAGGCATGATCCACACCGGCTGGGCGCTTGCCATGCCGCGGGACCATGCGCGCTTCGCCCCGATCGAGAAAAAGGCCGCCGCCGCCCGGCGCGGTCTCTGGCAGGGCGAATTCGTGATGCCGTGGGACTGGCGGGCGGCGCAGAAGTAGGTGGGAGTATGGTGCGTCAGGCTTGGAGTGCAGACAGGCTCAGGCCGGCGTTAAACCGGCAGCCTGGGTAGCGCCCGGCGCAGATAGATTAACCGGATAGGTGATCATTGGTTGGGGTGTCGATTGCGCCGGCGCCGGGTGGTTGAAATCCCGATTAGCCCGAGGGCGAGGATGGCAGCGGCGGGCGGACCGGCGAGGGCGACCGTCGGCTCGCCACTGTTCAGTTCGCCTTCCAGGGTGAAGAACAGGCTCCCACTCGTTAAAACGTCACTCCCGTCCGGCCGTCGGACGTATGCGAACCCGATGTTGTCCAATTGCCATTGCCAGTAGAAAAAGTCGAGGTTTTGGATCGATACGAAATAGTTCGTGTCGGCTTCCAGCGATACGCCCGCGCCCAGATCCAATGTGTAATGTCGGGAGTAACCTCTGGGGTCGAGCGGATTATGTGTGTCGGTGGCTATGGATGTTAGCTCGAAGATCGGTGCTGTGAGAGGCGCTGCTAACGGTATGTGCTGGTCATCGCTTTCGTAAAACCCGACGCGGAATCGGTTGCCCGGCGATGAAAACCGTCCGATCCAGCTGATCGAGGTGACCGTGGCCGCATCGGCCAGAGCGAAATTGTCGAATGCAGTATTGCCACCGCCGCTGCTTTGTACCGCTGCTGTGTTATGCGATCCCGCCGGGGACTGTTCGTACAAAACCGTTGCGCGGGCACTGCCAAGGGAAACCACTGTGATAAGCGTTGCTGCGACATAAGAGATGAAAAGATAGCGGATATTCATAACGTTTTCCTGTCAGAGACTGAGGGCTGGCTTATATGCGGGTACTGGATTTGAGCCGGCGCCGGCGGGCCAGTCCAAGACCGGCGAAACCCAACGCGAATAATGTGACGGAGCCCGAAGCCGGGATCGGGACAACGTGGGACCGGAATACAAGGTCGGGAATCCCGTTATCGGCGGCCGTCCAGCAAACGATTCCATAACTGGGCCCGCATCCCCATTCGCTGCCGTCGGCGTAGGTGTTTTGCGTGGCATACATCCCCCCGGAAAAATCGGCATGTAACGTGGCGAACATCAATTCGCCGACGGTAACGCCGATGGCCAGGGGGGTAAGGTCGAAATAGACGAGGGCGTGCGTCGTGCTGATTGACGCCGCCGGCAGGGATACCTGACCAAGGAGATTATCCGGTGCCCCACCGCCATCGGTCGAATACATCGACACGTATGCATTTCCGGTAGCCCGGGACCGCGATTTATTGAAATGAAATTCGACACCGGCGAGGAGCCCCTCGATGCCGACGGTAAAACTCTGTCCGCGCGACAGGTTGTGGTCATAGGCAACATTGCCCTGGATCGGGCCAAGGTTGTGCTGGTCGACGACCGGCGTTGCGTGGCCCCCGGTTGAAAAAAGCGACAACCCTATTACCAAAGTGGCGGCGAGATGGAGCCGAGAGAATGTTGAGATGGCGTTCATTGAAAACGTTCTTTCCTGACAGTTTTGCTCCTTTGGCTAGTGCAACCTTTGTGCCAACCAGTGGGAATCCCCTTTGTTCATTGAAAACAAAAACAAATTTGGGTTGGACGCATTCGGGGTAGGGCTGTCGACGCTCATATCCGAACACTGTGTTCGGATATGAGCGCAGTGCCCGGATGGGAGTGTCGGGCGCGGCATCAATAAGTGGCGGGACCGCCGGGGTGCTGATAGCTTCGATGGTCCAACGCATGATCAGGATGGCAGGAAATGGATGTGGCCGCGGGGCTGCCCGAGGAAATCCTTCGGGATGTCGAGCATCTGAAAGTGGACCGGCGCGGTGCGGGTACGGATTCTTTTATGGTGGTCCACAGCATCGCCGGGCATGTTTCACCGGGCGTATCCTATTCGCTGGAACCCGGCAGGCTGGTTGCGGAGACGGGTAGCGCAGAGCCCGGGACCGTTACGCGACCGACTGCCGCGCCCGAAGCGCCGCCGCAGGTGCGCCTGGCCGGAAAATGGGACGCCGGGGTTTCGATTGAGACCGAACAGGCCAATATACTCGGCGATGTCGGTGTTCTCACCCTTCAAACGACGGCTATCGAGATTCCGGAGGCACCCGCCACGGCCGGTATGATGGCCCATTACGGTGCCTGCCTGTTGGAGGTCGGCGATACGATCCGGTTCGATACCAATGCGGACCTGCCCGTCACGCTGATGGAAATTGGTGCCGGTTACGTCGAGGAATATCTTCACGTGGCTGAAAAGGGCGGCGGCTCATATCTGGAATGGCACGACCGGCCACATCTGCACATGCCGCTGGATGCGGATGCTGGCGGGTATCTGGTGCTGGGTCGGCGGGACGGCGATGATTATCTTGTTTCTGCGTTCCGCATACCGTTTGGCAGTGCCGTCTACACGCCGCCCGATGTGATCCATGCAGACCCGTATCTGACCGGCCATTATCTGGTGATCTATTCGGTGACCGAGAATTTTGCGAATGCGGTTTTGCGCGACCCCGCCGGTGAGGTGGTGAACGTCCGGGTCATGCCGCCAGACGGTCCAGACCTTTAGGTCATAATTTTTGTATGCGCTCTGTTTCGGGAGAGACGCGGATTCCTGTAATTGTCAGCGGTTCGCTCAGTGGAACAGGAGGACAGGTATCTTGCACAGCCGGATCATTTCGGCGGTGGTGGATCCGATAATCAGCCGGCGGATACGGGAATGGCCATAGGCACCCATAACGAGCAGATCGATATTATCGGTTTCGACGGCGCTGGCGATCAGCAGGTCGGCTGGTCCCTGAACGATATCCGCTTGGACGTCATGACCGGCCGCTTCAAGGGTGGCTTTCGCGCGCGCCAGGCGGTCGCTGTTTTCGGGCGTCTCGGGACCGGCTGTCAGCAGGCGGATCGCGAGTCCGTCAAATAGAGGGTTCGCCGCGACGTAGTCGACCGCCTTGCGGCTGCTTGGGCCGCCGTCGAAAGCGATCAGAACACGTTTGACCGGCGTGAAGGCGCGGGCGGCAACGATCACCGGTTTACTGGATGAGCGCACGATCCGTTCAAGATTGGAGCCGAGGTCGAGGGTCGCGAAATCCGCGGCATCGCCCCGTTTGCCGATGACGATCATATCGGCTTCTGCTTCGTATTCTGCCACTTCCTCGAGAATATCGCCGATACGGAGGCGGGCGCTAACGTTCCTGATCCCGGCGCCTTCAAGACGTACCTTTGCGGCGTCGAGAATGGCGCGACCGCTTTTCTGAAGAACCTTGGCGGTCTCCGCATCGCGGTCGCTCAGATCTTTAAGCAGGGTGGATCGTGCACCGAGCGCGATATTGCCGCTCAGATTGTTTGGCTCTCCGGCACCCCGGCGATGTCCGAGCACGTGGAGAATATCGACCCCGGCACCGGTCCGTGTCGCGATCCATGCAGCGTGGTCGCAGACACTCTCAGCGTAGATGGAGCCATCGACAAGCGCGATGATCTTGCTCATTTCCTGTTCCGTCCCCGTGTGACTTCCCGTGTGACTTTCCGTCGGTCTTAATGCCCCAGCAATCGTTCGAGCGCGCCGGGTTTGTCGTGTATCGCAAGCTTGTCGACAATCGTCTCGCTCGCCTCGTTTAGCCCGATAATATCGACTTCCGCGCCATCACGGCGGAATTTCAATACGATCATATCGAGCGCAGCCACGCTGGAAATATCCCATATATGTGAGTGGCTGATATCGATAGTAACCTTTTCCAGCGCTTCACGGAAATCGAACGCGGCAGAGAACGCATCCGCCGAGGCGAAAAATATCTGACCCTCGACCAGATAGGTTCTGTGCGTGCCGTCATCCGACAGCGTGGAGGTGACGCGGAATATCTGGGAAATCTTCCACGCAAAGAAAATGCCGGAAAGCAGCACGCCGACCAGAACACCAATGGCGAGGTTATGGGTGAGCACGACGCAGGCAACGGTGGCGAGCATCACCACTGACGAACTGCGCGGATGGTCTTTCAGGTTGCGGATCGACGACCAGCTGAACGTGCCGATAGAGACCATGATCATGATCGCGACCAGGGCTGCCATGGGGATCTGTTTTACCCAGTCGCCCAGCACGACAATCATGAACAGCAGGAATACACCGGCACAGAAGCAGGACAGACGGCCGCGTCCGCCGGATTTTACGTTGATGATCGACTGGCCGATCATGGCACAGCCCGCCATCCCGCCGATAAACCCGGTGGCGGTGTTGGCCAGACCCTGTCCGATACATTCGCGGTTCTTGTCGCTGGTGGTGTCTGTGAACTCGTCGACAATCGATGCCGTCATCAGCGATTCCAGCAGGCCCACGGCAGCCACAGCCGCGGAGTAGGGCAGGATGATCATCAGTGTTTCCAGCGTCAGCGGGATATCCGGGATCAGGAACATGGGCAGGGTGGAAGGCAGTTCGCCCATATCGCCGACGGTGCGGACATCGAAGCCGAAACCGATCGCGACCCCCGTCAGAATGATGATGCAGATCAAAGGCGACGGCACTGCCTTGGTCAGGTAGGGAAACAGGTAAATGATCGCGAGCCCCGCCGCGACCATCACGTAGGTCAGCCAGGGAACGCCGATCAGTTCGGGCAACTGCGCCATGAATATCAGGATAGCAAGCGCATTGACGAAGCCTGTCATCACCGAGCGCGAGACAAAGCGCATAACATAGCCAAGACGCAGGAAGCCGGCGACGATCTGCATGAGACCCGCCAGAACTGTGGCTGCGAGCAGGTATTGAAGCCCGTGTTCCTTCACCAGGGTGACCATGAGGACGGCCGTTGCCGCTGTCGCCGCCGAGATCATGCCCGGCCGCCCGCCGGTAATGGCAACGATGACAGCAATCGAGAATGATGCGTAAAGCCCGATCTTGGGGTCCACGCCGGCGATAATCGAAAACGCGATGGCCTCGGGGATAAGCGCCAGAGCGACCACCAGGCCGGCGAGAATATCGCCGCGGACGTTCCCGACCCATTGGTCACGGTACGCATGAAAAGACATCATCAAAGTCCCGGTTGTATCCTTGCCCTACGGAACGATGGTGCCGTCCTGTTTGGTTTCGCGGAGCCGGGAAGAGCATATGCCGGTATGTCAGCGAAAGGGCTGCCCGGCACACCACTATGTAATCCGGGAAAACACCTTATATCAGAGCGTTTTGTTGCGGTGCAATATTATTAGCTGGGGCCGGCGGACAGGCAGGGACTGTGGGTGCAGGCGATTTTATTCTTCGATCATCTCCGCCAGCAGGTCGGTATCGGTCACGATCAAACGGTCCTTCTCGCGGATCACGATCTCACGGCGGGACAGGTCACCGAGTACGCGGGCGACGGTTTCACGGGTAGTAGAAACACGGGCCGCGATGTCCGAATGCACCGGAATCGGGGAAATGACCGCGCTATTGCTGCCGTCTGCGGCAGGTTTTGATAGGCGTTGAAGGTCTGCGTAGATACGGATATTCGCGCCGTAAACGCTGAGATCGAATATCCGTCCCGTAGAACGGCGGATGATGGCGGTGAGCCGCTCCATTAGCCGCCGGGAAGTCTCCGGGTTGCTGAGAACCGCTGCCATGAAGGATGCGCCGTCGATAACGCAGACTTCCGTGGGTTCGAGGGCAATGACGGTCGCGGAACGCGGGGCGCCGTCTATGGCGGCGAGTTCGCCGAACATGCCTCCGGCTGGAATTTCCTCGAAACTGACCTCGCGGCCGCCTGCCGACCAGTTCACGACGCGGCCGGCGCCGGATGTGATGAAATACACATCCCGCGCATCGTTTTCCTTGCTGATGATTTCCTGTGCAGGCCGGTATGTCCGCAAGGTGCATCGCAGGGCAAGCGCCGCTCTCGCTTCCCCGGGTAGGTCAGCCACAAGCGGGACCTCGTCGAGTATCTCCAGAGGGATAGGCATTGGTGCCTGATCTTCCTGTAACTTTATCTGTTTCGTTACTTGATGTTGATCGCTTTGACCGCCTCTGTGAGGCCCTTTAGCGAGACAGGCACCCCGATCGTCTTGGAATCCGCCCGTGCCTTGAAGCCGACAATGAGGCGTTGTCCTTTTTTGAGCTCTGCCAACATGGCAGCCGTTATCTCCACGGCGCCCTGGCAACCGCGCGGATTGCAGCTTTGAAGGTTGAACTTGAACTGGTCGAGTGTGTCTATCTTGCCGCCAATGCCGGAGCCCAGGAAAATTCCGAGGGGAACCGTGACGAACATACCGAGACGCTTTTTATCGCCCGTTCCGGCATAGCGGATAGCGACCCCGACAACCTGTCGTTTGGTCTTGTTGTCGATAATGGTCTGGACCAGCCCGCAGATATTATCGCTCGCCGTTACTGCCTGGCACTGGAAGACCCAGTCGCCGATACGTTCGCCCACTTTGAGTTTGGCATCCTGGGCGGTGGCCGGCAGGGCGATGAATGCGGCGGCAAGCCCCATAAAGGCGGCAATTCTGAACTTCATGATCTACTCCCGGCGAGATTATGCATCTTTAGGTACCTGTGAACGCGAACCTAGTGGGACCGGCGGTCACGTTCAACCTTCCTGATGGGGGAGCTGTTCGGATCGTAAAACGGATGGCGAATATGACCCCGGGATGACACCGGGATGACACCGCGGCCCGGATACGCCACATTTCGGAGCATGGATAAGAATATACCGGAACAACAGCCCGCCGGTGCGGGGTCTCATAGGGGGGCTGACGCATCGCCGGAGGCGGCACTGCAGGAGCTTGACGTGGAGCGCGCCGTAATTGAACGCGCTTTCCGCGCCGCGGCGCGGCGGTATGTCGATACGCGTCGAACCCGGATAACCTATTTTTCCCGCCGTCATTTCAGTTTTCGCGGGGCAGTCAGGATGCACCGATCCGCCCTTGGGGGCGACCTGGTCCGCGCGCCGGTCAATATCGCCCTCGCGCTGCCGCATATGCTGAAAATTCTGGCAATCGGGCTTTGTGGCCGGATCGGCTGGGGCAGGGCGGCTGATCGGATGCGCCGGATGCCGACGCAGCTGGAAACGGCGGTTTCGCGAGAGATCGACTGGTTGATGTGGACGGAATTTCTGGAGCTGCCGCATCGCTCCGGCGACCGGGTCTCTGATCGCGATGCCCTTGCCGAGCTGCTCCTCGCCGAGCCGGAAATAGCGCGCGCTATGGCGGCGGCGAAAGAGCTTGCAGCGCAGCACAGCGATGATGCCGCCTTCAATGCCCGTCTGGCGGAAAGCATGTCGCGCTATACCGGTGCCCGGATAGCGGCCGCCGAGATTGCAACGGCCCTGGCATCGGCGGGCGTGGGCGGGCTAGTCGCGCAGCAGCTGACACCGACGGCGTTTACACTGGGGCCTGCGCTGGCGGCGATCGTAGCCCAGCAGGCCGCGATCATCGCCTTTCCCCTTGGCACGGGACTTGGCGGCATCTGGTACGCCGCCTTTCCCGCAGAACCGTCCTGGCAGCTTGTTGCCGGTGTTACCGTGGGGTTGCTGGCGGTTTCATCCGTATTGGCGGCATTTGCAGGTATCGTTGCCGACCCGGTACAGAGGGCCCTTGGTATTCATCGCCGGCGCCTCGAAAGCCTGGTCGACTCGATAGAGGCTGACCTGATGGATGGCGGACCCGGGAATTTCCGGGTGCGGGCGCATTACGTGGCGCGATTGTTTGACTTTTTCGAGGCAGTTCGGCTGGCGGCCCGCGCTGCCTTATGATTAATTTAAAGGTTGAAATTTATATAATAAAATACTGATAAGATTATAAATTATTCATTTCTTTCGTGAGTTCTTCATCTGAAAATGCGCGGATCTCGGTGATCAGGGCCGGGCCGTTTTCGGTGCCGTTCAATGCGGCGAGCATCCGGCGGACCGGGGTTTCGAAGGCATCCAGCATGGCAAGCTTGCTTACCGACCCGCCGAAGAGTTCCGCCTCCTCGATGTCGGAATAGCGGTCGCTGACGGATTTGCCACCCGCAGCATTCAGGGATTTTAACGTGTCTACGTATCGCCGTTTGCCCTCTGTGGTCAGACCGGAAAACAATGTCGCGACCGCCTGGGTGCGGTGGAT
>CAJQLI010000197.1 GCA_905479125.1 uncultured Alphaproteobacteria bacterium
CATGTCGAAACGTGTGCGCTCGAAGTATAAAATTAACCGACGCCTTGGCTGCAACCTGTGGGGTCGTCCGAAGAGCCCCTGGAATACACGTGAATATGGTCCCGGACAGCACGGCCAGCGCCGTCGTAAGCCGACCGATTTCGGTATTCAGCTGATGGCGAAGCAGAAGCTCAAGGGCTATTACGGCAACATCACCGAAAAACAGTTCCGCCGCACCTATCAGGAAGCGGTCAAGCGGCGCGGCGATACCGTCGAAGCCCTGATCGGCCTGCTGGAACAGCGCCTCGATGCTGTCGTCTATCGTATGAAGTTCGTGCCGACCGTCTTCGCGTCGCGCCAGTTCATCAATCACGGCCACATCAAGGTCAACGGCGTACGCGTCACCATCCCGTCTTATCGGGTCAAGGAAGGCGACGTCATCGAGGTTCGTGAGAAATCGCGTAACATTCCGCTGGTTCTCGAAGCCGGTCAGCTGACCGAGCGCGACGTGCCGGAATACATGGAAGTCGATTTCAGCGCCCTGAAGGGAACGTTCGTTCGCGTGCCGCAATTCGCCGACGTGCCGTATCCGGTCCAGATGGAACCAAACCTCGTTATCGAATTTTATTCACGCTAACGCGGTCGCTTTATACCGAATCCGAAACGCCCCGGCATTGTCCGGGGCGTTTTGCTATCCGGGGTTCGTTATTTGCGTCGGCCGAGAAAATCGACCTTGGCGCGTTCGAGGGTGAAGCCTGCCGGGCAAGCCGCATCGCCGTTTTTCCGCCAGATGATTTCAGTCGTCTCCGCGTCGGAGAAAAGACTGGTTCTCGGTGCCCGGCAGTCGCATTCGACGGTCTGACAGGCAAGGTGAAGCTGAGGGGGGGCTTTCGGTGTGTCGCTGCTGCTGCCGCAGGATGCGAGCAGTGCGGTCGCGAGTATTACGCCTGCATGGCGCGCCGGGTAAAATTTGCTTATGAAAGACATATTCGCGTTCTGTGCCATCGTTGGATTGAGTGAGTGTTGAGCCAATATGACTGAAAATCAGGATGTCCGCTATGTCGATACCGGCAGCTTCACGCGCACCGATATCGAAGCCGAGCGGATGGATGAAGAGTTCGAAATTGAAATGTCCCGCGCCGGGATCGGCGCCGGTGCGCGCATCCTGGAACTGGGATACGGTCATGCTCATTTTCTTGGCTGGGCGACAGCCAGGGGATGCAAGGTTGTCGGTACCGAGATTAACCCGGCATTGCACGAGGCAGCATTATCGGCGGGGTATAATGTCCATCTTGGAACGCTGGACGAAATCGAGTTTCCCCCCGGAACGGTCTTTGATGCCATCGTCGCATTTGATGTGTTCGAGCATCTCAGCATCGCAGAACTGAAAGCGACTCTGACGCGCCTGCATGATCTGCTGTCGGATGACGGCGTGGTGTTCGGCCGGTTCCCGAATGGTGGCAGTCCGTTCGGGCTCGCGTTTATGGCGGGCGATATCACCCACAAAACGGCGCTCAATGGCAGCGCGATGGAACAGCTCGGTGCATTGACCGGGTTTGAACTGGTTTATTGCCGGAATGCGGCGCGGACGGTTACCGGCAAACGTTCAAAGCTTTTGAAGCGCCTTGCATTCAGAGTGTGTGATCTGATCGAACTCGCCGTCGCGTTTCTGTATTTTCGCGGTCGTCGTATGCCGCTGGACGGCGACCTTGCCTGTGTGCTCAGACGCGTTAAGAGGCCCGCTCAGTCCTGACGGGCAATCAACCGGGAAAAGCGCTCGGATAGATGGTCGAAGCCGCGCCCGGGCTCACTAAACCACCGGACATAGTCTTCATCGTTTTCGCGCCAGTGAAACGATATCATCTGTCGGTGCAGTGGCTTGCGCTCCGGCAGGGTATTGTAATCGGCCCCGGGCGGTCCCGACCGGCCCGGCAAAAGCCGTTTTTCGCCAAGGAAACCCTTGAACGTATAAAACGCGTCCGTCTGGGGCAGGAAGCTCAGTGTGTAGTCGACCTCGATCGCGGGGTCGGTGATGTCGTCGGCAATGCGGAACGGTGCTGCGCGTCCCGTCACCAGGTATTCGACCGTATCGGGGGACAGGAAACTTGCCGCCCGGCGGACAGTACGCTCAGGCCTGTGCGCGTAAAACTCGTTGGATCGCATCGCGACATCGACGCCGATACGATCGTCAGCCGGCCATGTCATATCGGCCCCAACGATGTATGTGCGCCGGTAGTTATGCTGCTGGAACATGAGTGCGACCGGCCTCTGGCGTTCGTCGAGGGCCAGTGTGACGGCCGTATAGTGGTCAAGCTGGTGCCAGTCGATCAGGTCGCCGCCAATCCCCAGCATGAGCCCCTTCCAGGCGGAAATGCCCACGGCAATGCCCGACGTCCTGAACGTCGCGTTCCAGGTGAGGAAGGTGAAGTTGCGACTTTCGCCGCCGAGATCGAATGTCTCGCGATCGACCCGTCCAAACATCTCCGACCGTGTCGACGCCTTTGACGGGATGTGTTCGAACACCACGTAGTGATCTTCGCGGTGGCGGTTCAGTTGTTCCGGGGAGACGTCGGTGGAAAGGACTTTGCCGTCGCGGCCGATCAACCGGCCCTGTGCGATATAGTCTTCATAGAACCGGATCGGCGGTTCCAGCCCGGGCCCCATGAACAATCGGGGGCGATATCGGCTGAGAAGTGCCTGGTCCGCCGCGTCGGGACGTTCCGCGGAGGGCGGGTTGGCGGCAAAATATTCGGCGAAGCCGGCACGCTGTGAAAAATTGGTCTCGTCGGCGCGTGCGCAGGCTGACAGGGTCGTCAAAAGAAACGCCGCGGCCAGCCGGGCCACGGCGTATCTATAACTTTTCAGGCTGTCCGGTCCGGCGTTACTGCGGATTGGCGAGCTGGACTTCAATGCCATTGGTGTTGAAATGTTCGATCAGTTCACCGGTTTCGTACATTTCCCGGATGATATCGCAACCACCGACAAATTCGCCTTTGACGTAAAGCTGGGGAATGGTCGGCCAGTTCGAATAGGACTTGATGCCTTCACGGACTTCCGGGTCTTCCAGCACGTTGATGCCTTTGAACGGTATGCCGAGATTGCTGAGTACCTGGACGCATGTAGCGGAAAAGCCGCATTGCGGAAACACAGGGGTGCCCTTCATGAACAGGACGACGGGGCTGTCGTCGACTTCGGTCTTGATACGGTCGAATACGGGATGCTCGCTCATCGCGATGTTCCTTTTGTTGGTGTAACGGTTCAGTCGGTTTTGGGGGCGCTTGTCTGGAGTGCAAGCGCATGAAGTTCGCCGCCCATCCGGCCCTGAAGGGCCTGATAGACCATTTGATGCTGTTGAACCCGGGTTTTTCCGGCAAAAGCACTGGAGACGACAAGCGCGGCATAGTGATCGCCATCACCCGCAAGGTCCTGGATCGTCACCTCGGCGTCGGGAAGGCTTTCCTTGATAAGACTTTCGATTGCACCGGCGTCCATCGGCATAGTGTAGTTCCCCGTTATTGTCTTTTACGGTCCGACCGCCTGATCGCCGGTTGATGTCGTCGTTCAGACAACGGCCATATAGTCCGGCAACCAGCTCTCGTGGGCGTTCCGCAGGTCTGAAAGGGATATAGAGTTGCCATCCCCCATGGTCAACACCGCGCCGCCTGTGGTGCCGACGACGATTGCGGGAATACCGGCGGATTTCGCCGCGGCCAGCAGGTCATCCGGTGCGTTTGAGGTAACAATATACCGTGCCTGGTCTTCGCCGAATAACCAGGCGAGGGCAGGCATGCCGGTGTCGGGCGGTGATATATCCGCCCCGATCCCGCCGGACAGGGCCATTTCGGCGATAGCAACCAGAATACCGCCATCTGAAACATCGTGGCAGGCGGAAACCCGCCCGTTGACGATCAGGTCGCGTACAAAGTCACCGTTACGGCGTTCGGCGTCGAGATCGACCGGCGGCGGTGCCCCGGCGTCGCTTTGGCTGTCCGAGAACACACGCAGCAGCATCGACCGGCCGAGATGGCCGGCAGTGTCGCCGATCACCACGATTGCGTCGTCCCTGGCGGCAAAGCCGGTCCCGGTAAGGTCGTCATTGACGTCCTCTATCAGTCCGACACCGCCAATGGCGGGGGTCGGCAGGATGCCTGTGCCGTTGGTTTCGTTGTAGAGCGAGACATTGCCGGACACGACGGGGAAGTCGAGCGCGAGGCAGGCTTCAGTCATGCCTTCGATGCAACCGGCGAACTGGCCCATGATCTCCGGGCGTTCCGGATTGCCGAAATTCATATTGTCGGTGATGGCGAGTGGCTTTGCACCTGATGCGGTCAGGTTCCGCCATGCCTCTGCAACGGCCTGGCGGCCGCCCTGGACCGGGTCGGCGACGCAGTAGCGCGGGGTGCAGTCCGTGGTGATGGCAAGCGCACGGTCGGTACCGTGGACCCGCACGATCGCCGCATCGCCGCCGGGGCGGCGCACGGTATCGCCCATGACCATGTGATCGTATTGCTCCCATACCCAGCGCCGCGAACACAGGTCGGGCGATGCGACCAGCTTTGCCAGCGCCTCGGTGGGTGAGATATCGATGCCCGCCAGCGCGTCAGCCGCGGCCAGGACGGGGGAGGGCGGTGTCGGCACCCAGGGGCGCTCGTATTCCGGGGCTTCGGCGACCAGTGGCGGCACGGGAATGTCGCAAACCACCTCGCCGCCGGATTTCAGGACCAGCCGGTTGGTATCGGTTACCCGGCCGATAATGGCGAAATCGAGTTCCCATTTTTCGAAAATGGCGCGCGCCATGTCCTCGCGGCCCGGTTTGACAACCATCAGCATGCGCTCCTGGCTTTCGGAGAGCATGATTTCGTATGGCGTCATTGCCTCTTCGCGCACTGGCACCTGGTCCAGATCGAATTCGATGCCGACGCCGCCCTTGTCGGACATCTCGACCGATGACGAGGTCAGACCGGCGGCTCCCATGTCCTGGATGGCGATGATCGCGTCGGTTGCCATCAGTTCAAGGCAGGCTTCGAGCAGCAGTTTCTCGGTGAACGGATCGCCGACCTGGACGGTGGGGCGCTTGTCTTCGGAATCGTCGTCGAATTCGGCGGATGCCATGGTCGCGCCGTGAATGCCGTCGCGGCCGGTTTTGGAGCCCACATAGACCACCGCGTTGCCGAGCCCGGCGGCGGCAGAATAGAAAATCTTGTCCTGGTCTGCGATGCCGACCGTCATCGCATTAACGAGGATATTGCCGTTATAGCTGGGGTCGAAATTCATCTCGCCGCCAACCGTGGGGATGCCCATGCAGTTGCCATAGCCGCCGATGCCCGCGACCACGCCGCTGACGAGATGACGTGTCTTCGGGTGCTCGGGCGCGCCGAAACGCAGCGCGTTCATATTGGCAACCGGTCGCGCACCCATGGTGAACACGTCGCGCATAATGCCGCCGACACCGGTCGCAGCGCCCTGATAGGGTTCGATAAAGGACGGGTGGTTATGGCTTTCCATCTTGAAGATGCAGGCCTTGCCGTCGCCGATATCGATGACGCCCGCGTTTTCGCCTGGCCCGCAGATGACCCAGGGCGCCTCGGTAGGCAGTTTTTTCAGCCAGAATTTCGATGACTTGTAGGAACAGTGCTCGGACCACATGACGGAAAAGATGCCGAGCTCCGTCATCTTCGGTTCACGCCCCATGATGCGCAGGACGCGTTCGTATTCCTCGGGTGTCAGTCCATGTTCGGCGACAATTTCCGGGGTGATTGTGGGGGTGGTTTCGTTCATGCGGCAGTGGCCAGCGCTTCGACCAGACCGTCGAACATGGGTCGCCCGTCCGTGCCGCCGAGCATTGCATCGGCAAGACGTTCCGGGTGAGGCATCATACCCAGCACGTTGCGGCCTTCATTCAGAATGCCTGCAATATTGCGGGCCGCGCCGTTCGGATTATCGGCGGCAGTGACTGCCCCCTCTGGTGAGCAGTACCGGAATGCCACGCGGTCTTCGCCGTCAAGGCGGTTCAGCGTGTCATCATCGGCGAAATAGTTGCCTTCGTTATGGGCAACCGGAATACGGATGATCTGCCCGTTCACGTAGTCGCGCGTGAACACCGTGTCGGTCGCCTCGACCCGCAGGTCGACATCGCGACAGATGAATTTCAAACCCGCATTGCGCATCAGGACGCCCGGCAGGAGACCGCATTCGGTCAGGATCTGAAAGCCGTTGCAGATGCCGAGAACGGGCACGCCCTGGTTGGCGCGCGCCACGACTTCACGGATGACCGGGGACTGGGCCGCCAGTGCGCCTGCGCGCAGGTAATCGCCATAGGAAAAACCGCCAGGTACGACGATAAGGTCGACGTCCGGCAGGTTCGCATCGCCGTGCCAGTGCATGATCGGATCGCTGCCGGCGCTCTGCCGCAGGGCCACCTGCACATCGCGGTCGCAGTTTGAGCCGGGCGAGACGATGACGGCGGCCTTCATTCGTCCAGATCTATCTCGTAATTTTCGATAACGGTATTCGCCAGCAGCTTTGCACACATGGCTTCGACCGAGGCGCGCGCCTTCGCCGGATCGCTCTCGGCGAGGTCGAGCTCGATATACTTGCCCTGGCGGACATCGTTGATGCCGCCGAAACCAAGGCCGCTAAGAGCATGCTCTGTCGCTTTGCCC
Organism: uncultured Alphaproteobacteria bacterium; assembly: GCA_905479125.1. GTDB lineage: Bacteria > Pseudomonadota > Alphaproteobacteria > MPNO01 > UBA830 > CAXBCP01. Next base: position 6,642 of record CAJQLI010000197.1, read on the forward strand.
TGCGGGTCGAGAACGCCGTTTTTAAGGGTGATATGGATACGCGCCTTCATGCCCTGATGATTACCCCAGCCGTGTGCGAATCTCACGCGGATTCGGTGATTAAAGACGTCGTTGGGTCCGTAAATACGCGAATAGCCTCGAAAATCTCGATTTGTGCATATTTTGCACATTTAATATGATTTATTCGTCATTGATACAAAAAACGAAAAGACCAATTCTCCAGTACAGCAACCGGAGAAAACCAATGAACCAGATTCTTGAAGATGCGCATACGCTCTATTCGGTCGACGCACCACTGACGTTTGCCCTGCGTGACGGCGCGCCGCCTGTCAGCCTGCCGTCCCGCCCCGGCGCGGCGGAGGGAAGTTACGAGGGCGATCACGAAACCCGGACCGTTTCGATCACCAATGCCTGGCCGCTCGCCGACGGATTGAACATCGACCGGGAAGGCTTTCAACTCGTCCATCACAAAACGGATGTCGATTTTTATGACGATGCCGAGCGCACGACTACGTATGAGCGCGAAATCGAGGCATTGATCCGGCAACAGACCGGTGCGCGAAAGGTTATCGTGTTCGATCACACGCTGCGGGCGGGCGATGACAACACCCGGGCGGAACGCGGCGTGCGTGAGCCGGTTCAGATGGTTCACAACGATTATACCGACCGTTCGGCACGTCAGCGCCTGCGTGATCTCGTCGGCGATGCCGAAGCCGAAGAGCTGATGAAGGGCCGTTTCGCAATCATGAACGTGTGGCGCGGAAACCGGCAAACGGTTGAGAGCATGCCGCTCGCCTTTGCAGATGCCCGTTCCATCGATCCGGCTGATCTGATCCCGGTCGAACGCCGCTCGGAAGACCGCATCGGCGAAATCCAGCACCTGGTCCACAACCCGGATCAGCACTGGTACTACCTGCCGAAGGTCGAGCCGGATGAGGCCATCCTTATCAAGTGCTTCGATTCAGATGACACCAAGGCGAAGCTGACGGCGCATACGGCCTTCGCCGATCCCGCGACACGCGCAGATGCGCCGCCCCGCGAAAGCATCGAATCCCGGACGTTCGTGTTCTATTGATCGACGGCACACAGGGGTGATGCTTCGGGTGTCGCTCTGACCTGAAACACGTCAATAATGCGGCGGCGGGGGCTCCTTGCCGGGGGATTCTTCGCCGCCGTCTTCCAGTTCTTCCAGCTTAGATTTCAGGTATCCGAGCTTGTCGGAAAGCTCGGAAATTTCTTTCCACTGTTTGACCGACATGTCGCTCAGGTCCTCGATGATGTGGTCCTGATGCGCGATGCGTTCTTCGAGCGCGGCGATACGTTTATCTGTGTCGGTCATAATGTCTGCCTGTTTCGTTTCAGCGCGATCACCGGAATCCGCCGCCGCCATTGATGTAGACGGTGTCGGCGGTCATGTATTCGCAGGCATCTGAACACATGAACAGCACCATTTCGCCGATTTCCTCCGGCGTGCCCATGCGTTTCATCGGTACATCGTCGGTCATGCGCTGTTTCAGCTCCGGTGACGAGATTGCCTGAAAGGCGGTATCGATCGGGCCGGGCGAGATCGACAGCGCCCTGATGCCGCGATCGACGAATTCCCGTGCCACGCCCATTGTCAGTGTCACCACAGCACCCTTGGCCGACGCGTAATGCGTCGAATGGCCCGGTCCGCCACGGCGATGCGCCATGCTGGCGATATTGACGATCACACCATGATTGTTTTCGATCATGTGCGGCAGCACGGATTGCATGGTGTTGAAGATGCCGTCGACATTCAGGGCGTATGTTTTGCGCCAGAGCTCTGCGTCGATGTCGAGGAATGACGATCGGCGGCCGGCAGCGCCGGCGCTGTTGAACAGAAAATCAATATGCCCGAACGCTTCTATCCCGCGGGTGATCATGGCATCCACCGAAGGTCGGTCGGTTACGTCGACCGCGATTGCTTCGGCGCCGGTATTGGATTTGCGAACCTCGGCCGCAGTGGCTTCCGCGCCGGCGGCATCGATATCTGCGACGATGACGTTTGCCCCTTCGCGGGCGAAGATCATTGCCGTTGCCCGGCCGATGCCGCTTGCCCCGCCGGTGATCAGGATGGTTCTGTTCTGGAAGTAGTCGGGTGTCTTGGGCATGGGGAAATCCCGCATTAGGAAAAGGGTTCACTGGAAATACCCCGCCAATCGTATTATCTCAACACTATCAACCGGAGCGGCAGAACGGATGTCCGGCGAAAAAGGCAAAAAGAGACTTCCCACGCAGCAGAATGCAGATCAGGTATCGGCGTTCCTGGCGAAGGTGGCAGCGACTCCTGCGGTGAAATCCGCGGGCGGGCGCGGCCGTCTGCTTTTTGCCATGGATGCGACCGCCAGCCGCGAGCCTTCCTGGGACCAGGCCTGTCATCTTCAGGCCGAAATGTTTCACGCAACCGACGGGCTCGGCGGACTGGAAGTGCAGCTGGTTTTCTTTCGTGGCTTCGGCGAATGCAAATCAAGCCCCTGGGTTGCGTCCTCCGCTGAACTGGTCCGGCGCATGACCAAGGTGCGGTGCCTCGGCGGACGAACCCAGATACGGAAAATCCTGCGCCACGCGATCCGGGAGACCGATAGCAAACGTGTTAATGCGCTGGTCTTTGTCGGTGATGCCTTCGAAGAGGATATCGACGATGTCTGCGATATCGCGGGCGAGCTTGGTGTGAGGGGTGTCCCGGCTTTCGTGTTCCAGGAAGGTAACGATCCGGTCGCGACCGGCGCGTTTCGCCAGATTGCCAAACTGACGGGCGGTGCGCATTGCAGTTTCGATCTTGCGTCCGCCCAACAGCTGAAAGACCTTCTCAGCGCCGTTGCCGTATTTGCCGCCGGCGGGCGCATGGCGCTGGAAGACTATTCCAGTAAAAAGGGCGGAGCGGCGCGCCTTATCAGCAACCAGATGAAATAACACCCGGATATGCCCTACCTTCTCCTCGGCCTTCTCGTCCTTGTCGGCATTTATTTCATCTTTCGCGGGCTGCGCGGAACAAACCCCCGCAATCTTCAGAAGACGCTGGCAATCGTTGTCGGGATCGTCGCGGTGACAGTATTGGGGTTTTTCGCGGTCAGTGGCCGGATGGGCTATTTCGGCTGGGCGATGCTTGCTTTGCCGTTGCTGCTCCGTTGGCGGGCGATCAGCCAGGCAATGCGCAACATGCGGGGGCCGACGCCGGGCAAGAATTCGGATATCGAGACTGCTTACCTGCGGATGACGCTGGATCATGACAGCGGTGTGCTCAGCGGGACGGTGCTGCAGGGACAGTTCGAGGGCCGCAACCTGGAAGAGCTGTCCCGCGAGGACCTGCTGGACCTGCTGCGTGAGTGCCGGGTACAGGATCCGCAATCCGCCACCGTGCTGGAGACGTATCTGGACCGGATTCACGGCGCTGACTGGCGTGGCACCGGCGGCGGCGACGAAACCGGCGGCGGCAGGGAGAGCGGTACCGCAGGCGCTGGCGGATCCATGAGCCGCGACCAGGCATACGAAGTCCTTGGCCTGCATCCGGGGGCAACGGAAACGGAGATTCGGGAAGCCCACCGGAAACTGTTGATGGCGAATCACCCGGACAAGGGCGGATCGACCTTCATCGCCGCGCAGATCAATCAGGCAAAAGACGTGCTGTTATCTGCCTGAAGGCATGGCGCCTAACGGTCCTGTTATATCGGGCCCGGACCCGCAGCCGTCCGCTTGTCGGTGAGATAACGCACAACATCGTCTTGCATCTGCAGGAGGCCCATGGCAGAAATCGGCCCGGTTTTTGGCGGATTCGGTCGCAAGTCGGCTATTGTATCCGTTATCGGCGAGTAAGTGCCGAATAAGGAGTTCTCCGTGACGAAGAAAATACGAAAAGCGGTCTTTCCAGTCGGGGGGCTTGGCACTCGGTTTTTGCCGGTGACCAAGGCGATGCCGAAGGAAATGCTGCCGGTCGTCGATAAGCCGTTGATCCAGTACGCGGTCGAAGAAGCACTGGAAGCCGGCATAGAAGAAATCATTTTCGTGACCGGTCGCGGCAAGGCAGCGATCGAGGATTTCTTCGATCACAGTTTCGAGCTCCGCCAGGTGCTGGGCGAACGCGGTAAGTCTGCGGAACTACACACCATTGAATTCCCCGTGCTTGAAGCCGGCAGCATCGTCTACACCCGTCAGCAGGATCCGCTGGGGCTTGGCCATGCCGTGTGGTGCGCGCGTGAACTGGTCGGCGACGAGCCATTTGCCATTCTGCTCGCGGACGATCTGGTGATGGCCGATACGCCGTGCCTGAAGCAGATGGTCGATGTATTCGAGGAAACCGGCGGTAACGTTGTTGCGGTCGAAGATGTGCCGCCCGAACACACCAACCGCTACGGGATACTCGACGTCGCATCGGATGACGGAAGACTGGCCGAGGTCAAAGGGCTGGTTGAAAAGCCCGACCCGGCGGTGGCACCATCGACCCTGAGCATCATCGGGCGTTATATTCTGTTGCCCGAAATTTTCGACTATCTGAGTGAGCGGAAAAAAGGCGCGGGCGGAGAAATTCAGCTGACCGATTCCATGGCCCGCATGATTGGGCAGGCCCCGTTTCACGGGCTTCGGTTCGAGGGCACCCGGTTTGACTGCGGTGACAAGGCGGGCTTTTTCGAGGCCAATGTTGCCTTCGCGCTGGCGCGGCCGGAACTGCACGACCAGATAAAAGATATTGTAAAGACATACGCGGCCGAAGACGGCCATTAAACCGGAGTAAACGATGCGAATAGCGATGATCGGCACAGGCTATGTAGGTCTGGTTTCTGGCGCCTGTTTTTCCGAGTTCGGCACCGACGTGGTTTGCGTCGACAAGGATGCGGGTAAGATCGAACGGCTGCTCGACGGCATCATGCCGATTTATGAGCCCGGCCTCGATACGCTGGTTGCAAAAAATGTGGGTGCCGGGCGCTTGTTCTTTACCACTGATCTGGCCGAAGCGGTAAAGGGCGCCGACGTTGTTTTCATCGCTGTTGGTACACCGACCCAGGAAGGCGACGGCCACGCCGATCTGTCATACGTTTATGCGGCTGCCGCGGAAATCGGCCATGCGATCGACGACTATACGGTGGTTGTCACCAAGTCGACGGTACCTGTTGGCACCGGTCGCGAAGTTCACCGGATCATCAGCGAGATACGGGATGCGGACGCATTCGACGTCGCGTCCAATCCGGAATTCCTGCGCGAAGGATCGGCAATTGAAGATTTCATGCGCCCGGACCGTGTCGTCATCGGGACGGATTCCGACCGCGCGTCAGAGGTTCTGAAACAGCTCTACCGGCCGCTGTTCCTGATGGAAACACCGATCCTGTACACCAAGATAGAAACCGCGGAGCTGATCAAATACGCGGCCAACACGTTCCTGGCGGCCAAGATTACTTTCATCAACGAGGTTGCCAATCTGTGCGAGAAAGTCGGCGCGAACGTGCAGGAAGTCGCGCGTGGCATCGGTCTCGACGGGCGGATTGGCAGCAAGTTCCTTCATGCCGGGCCGGGATATGGCGGGTCGTGTTTTCCGAAGG
>CAJQLI010000198.1 GCA_905479125.1 uncultured Alphaproteobacteria bacterium
CGTCTTCGATATAGGGGTTCAGACCGCGGTTTTCGTGGATCACCAGCACGGCGGGGAACGGGCCGTCACCCGCGGGCTTCACCAGGTAGCCGCGCATCTTGCCGGAATTGCCGCCGGGGGAATCATAAGTCACGTAGTTCGCCGTCATCCGCTTGTCGGTGAACGAGATCATCTGCGCATTGGCGTAGCGCGGCAGCAATGCCTGGGCCATGGCAAGCCCGGACACGCCGCCGACCAGGGTCAGCGCCGCCGCCCGGGTGAGGAAATCCCGGCGTTCCATCTCCGTGTGGCAGTACTCGTCATAGAGGTCGAAAATGTCGTCTTCGGTCGCGAAGGTCTCGGTTTTTGCGGTCGTCGTGATATTGCCGTCCATGGGTATTCCCCCTGAAGATTAAGAGCCAGTCTGACCCTGATTACACGATTTTATTCTCCCGAATCCGTCGCGGCCCCGCCGCCGGTTTATTCCGCCGCGACGGTCTCCTTGGTGACGCCGAGATGGCGGACCTTCGGCATGACTTCGCCGGCGAAGATGCGCAGGTTCTTTTCGGTGAGCTCTGCGGGCAGGGTGCCGAATTGCAGCATCGGCGCGATGTTCCCGAAGCCCATCTCTTTCTGATATTCCTCCAGCTTTTCGGCCACGGTCGCCGCGGACCCGCACAGGAACATGCCGTTCTCGATCAGCGCATCGCAGGTCAGGTAGTTTTCGCGCACCGCGTATTTATTCGCCATCACCGCCTTGTAGCTGTTGAGGGACGAATAGCCCGGCGGCAGCTTGTACTGCGCCGGTGACATGATGAACCGGTTGAACAGGCTTTCGATATGGGGGGCGGCTTCGTTGCGCGCGATCTCGTCGGTCTCTGCGACGTAGCATGGCATCGCCCAGCCGAGCTGGTCGGGCGGGCATTCATAGCCGTAGACCTCGCACTGGTCGCGATAGGCCTTCAGGTTCTTCTTCACCGATGCGATCGGGCTGAAGGTGATGACATACGTGTATTTACGGTCCGGGTGGGCGGCGAATTCCACCGTCTCGGTTGATCCCTGCGACGGAATCCAGATCGGCGGGCGCGGGGTCTGGTAGGGGCGCGGCCACAGGTTTACGTATTGGAAGTGATAATGCTTGCCATAGAATTCGAACGGTCCGGGTTCGGTCCAGGCGCGCACGATCAGGTCATGGGCTTCGCGGAACCGTTCGTGGCTGAAACCGGGATTGGTCATCGAGGCGTGATATTCGCAGCCGATCCCGCGCACGAAGCCGGCGATGAACCGGCCTTCGGTCAGGTTGTCGATCATCGCGAATTCCTCGGCGATGACCAGCGGGTTATCGACAATGGGCAGGGCCCGGCCGATGACGCCGATGGTGGCCTTTTTCAGGCGCCGCGACAGGGCACCGGCCAGCACGTTCGGCGACGGCATCATGCCATAGGCGGTCTGGTGATGTTCGTTCACGCACACCCCGTCAAAGCCGAGCTCATCGGCCAGTTCCAGCTCATCCAGATACCGGTGATAAAGCTTTGAGCCTTTTTTGGGGTCGTAATAGGTATTGGGCAGGGTGATCCAGGACGACTTGTTATCCTCGAGGAAGTCCGGGTCGATGTCCTGGTAGGGCATCAGGTGAAAGAAATGAAATTTCATCAGGCGGCTCCAGTCGAATTTGCGGCGGTGAAGGCGGTCACCCCGGCGATAAAGTCATCCAGCTTTTCCTGCTGCGGCAGGTGTCCGCATTCCGGCACGATGGTCAGGGCCGAACCGGGGATCAGTTTCTGCATGGCCTCGCCATAGGCCGGTGGGAAGATCTTGTCGGAATCACCCCATAGGATAAGCGTCGGCACCTTTATACGGTGCAGCCATTTCTGCAGCTCGCGGCTATAGAACCGAGGGTGCCAGGCCATCTTGGCGGTCGAGAAATGATTCTTCAGCGCGATGTCGGATTCTTCCTCGGTCGGTGTCGCGGCAATCCGCGCTTCGGCCATTTTCTGATCGAAGAACGTGTTGCGCACGCGTTCTTCATCGTCCCACAGGAAGATATCGCCTTTCGGCACGCCGGCGACGTGAATGCCCGCGGCAGATACCAGCGTCAGCGTCTCGATGCGCGCTGCAGACCGGACCGCGACTTCAAGCGCGAGCCAGCCGCCCAGCGAGTTGCCGACCAGGTGCACCTGGTCCTCACCGATGGCATCCAGAAATTCGAGATAGAAATAGGCAAGGTCGCCCATGCCGTCGAGCCAGTCCGGCGTGTCGGAGCGCCCCCAGCCCGGGTGGCTCGGCACGTATACCGTATAATGTTCGGCCAGTCGGTCCATATAGGGCATCCACTTATGCGCGCCGCCGGCACCGTGCAGAAACACCATCGCCGGTCCGCTGCCACCGCGCAAAACCTCTATTTCGCAGCCTGCGACCGTCATCCGATTTGAGGAATGATCCGCCATAATCCCTGTTTTCTCCCGATTTCTATCTTTAGTTAGCTAACTTAGCATTCTTGTTTGATCAACGGAAATTTAAGGGATTTGGCTAATAATAGTCGGCCAACAGCATGAATTATTCGGTGAGCATAAGATGGCGACCAAAGACCAGAACAGTGCGGAAAACAATGAGCTGATCCAGCAGCTCGAGGTCGAATTTCGTGATTCCGCTTCGGATCTTCTTGCAAAGGCAGACGATATTCTCGACGCGGGCCGCGAGGCCGGCGAAATTACGTCGGATGACCGTGCAAGCCTCTATCGCGTTGCTCACAGCCTGAAAGGTATCGCCGCGAGCTGTGGATACAGCCTCACGGGGGGCGTCGCGCATCGCTTTGAAGATTTTCTTGCCGATCTAAAGGAAGCCAGCGCGCAGCATATCGCTGACATGCAGATATTCGTCGACACGCTGGGTGACCTGGTTGATGGCACGATCAAGGAAAAAGGTATCAACGTCGCGGAATTCATCCGCAAGCTGCCGTCGCGCCGCTCGGCTGATTTCGGAGATGTCGCTGCACAGGATATCGAGGTCTTCGTGGTCATGCCCGATGACGCCGTATCGCGCCATGTGATGCGGGAGCTGCAGGCTTGCGGGTACCGTGTGACCCGCGAAGGCAATTCGTTCAAGGCAATCGAGATCGCCTCCATGATGCGCCCGGACCTTATAATCGTCACCGGCGTGCTCGACACGCTATCGGGCGTTGATCTGGTCAGCGCCTTCCGCGCGATGCCGGCGACGGGCGCAATCCCCGTGGCCCTGATTACAGCGGATACCAAGGAAGAAGCCATCGCCGACGGTCTGCCGGAACACGTGCCGGTGATCCGCAAGGGTACCGATTTCGGCGACGACCTGACCGACGCACTGTCGGAAGTGGGTATTCTCTAGCTAACCCGCGCACGCGCGCAGTTGCGCCGATGGCGTAATTGCAGCTCATACGCTCCTGTTATATCCCGGGCGGACGGTGTTTTGCCGGCTGCCGCGACCTGTCGCGACGGTCTGTCGGCCGGCCGGCGACGACTGGCCGGAGACAACTGGCCGGGGATAACTCACCGGAATGCTTCGATGAGTGCATTTTCGCTCCGGTTTCCACGCCTAAATCGTGATTTTTCGCCTGTGTGATAGTCACAGGCCGACGATGGCTTTCTCGCGCCGTTTTGGCCCCGACGGAAACCATATGTGTGTCGGGAAACCGTCGGAATTGTTTACACTTGTAAACATGTGGTTAGGCCAGGATTTTTTAACCCTTTGAATTAATGGCATAAAAAAAGTTGGCACGGATTTTGCATCTATAGCTCTATCGCAGCGTTTTGCTGGGATCAGTTCAGAGTTCTCGGGGAGTAAAATAATGTTCAAATTAAGTAATTTCAGGCTCCTGCCTGTTGTTTTCATGGTCGCACTTTTGGGATTCACGGGGGGGCGCTCAGGCTCACCTGGTCGCATTCGGCTG
>CAJQLI010000199.1 GCA_905479125.1 uncultured Alphaproteobacteria bacterium
TTCGCCGTGATGCCGCGGAAGCGCTCGTCACTCTCACGAAGCGCCTTTTGCTGCTCGAGCTGCAAAGTAACGTCGCGGACGATGACCATACCGCCCCGCTCACCTTCCCACTGTATCGGCGTTGCAGAAACCTCGGCCTGAAAAGCCGTCCCGTCGATCCGCAGCCGTTTCATGGAGAGTTTAAGCGCGCTGTCGATTTTAGAGGGCTGTTCCGCCTGCAACTGGCCGACCAGATCCCGGTCATCCGGGTGCACAAGATCAATCGCCGACATGCCAATCATGGCCTCAGCGGTCTCTGATCCGAACAAGCGGGCACCCGCCTCGTTGATCAGGACAATTCGTCCTTTGCGGTGGACGTAAATTGCGTCGGGCGAAATATCGAGCAGATGTTTGTAGCGCGCCTCTGATTCTACCCGGGCCGTTTCCATCGCCTTCTGGTAGGAAATATCCCGTATAACGGCAAGGCCGCTCGGCTCTCCTTCCCAGGTGACCGGCCTGACAGAAACAGCAGCGACAAATTCAGTGCCATCAGCCCGCAGCCGGCGCTGCTCGACGAACTCTACCTGCGCCTTTTTGTCAAAAAAGTTCGCAAGGCTTCTTGCCGTATGTTCGCGCTCGTCTTCATGGACGAAATGGAGGACCGAGCGCCCCATATAGTCACTGCCGCTCTCGGCCGCAAATAACTTCCGGCATGCCGAGTTCATGTAGACAATGATCCCCGCAATGTGCACGTACATTGCTTCAGGAGCATTTTCGATCAGCTCACGATGACGTTCTTCACTCTCTCTGAGTGCCCGCTCACCCTTGATGCGCCCCGTGACATCGCGCAGGGTGACCATGTTGCAGGGTTCCCCGCCCCAACTGACTGGCGCACAAGCGACCTCGGTCTCGATCATTTCTCCATCGATACGCGCGTGGCGAATTATCGCATAATTACTTCCACGCCCGGTCCTCAGGCTTTCCTGCCTCAGGGCCCTTGCCGCATCCAATTGTTCAGGGTCGACGAGATCAATCGGGCGGTTTTCGGCAAGAACGTCAAACGAAGCAGCCCCGAACAACTTCAACGCGGCCGGGTTCGCATAGCGCAGCCTGTGGTCATCGCTGATCAAAACCGCATCAGGAGACACGTTCAGCATTTCCCTGTATTCGTCTTTGCGTCCCAAAGACACCTTGTTGTCATCCAATTGGCCGCAAAGATGCCTATATTCAGAGATCAGCACACGGCTCCAGATAAACACTATTGCCAGGGCGATACCAAAGAAAAGAGGCTGCTCATACGACGACGTTCCCGACATAGCGGGGGTATTCTGCGCCCACGCCTTTAATGGCAGCAGCGCAAATATACCGGCACCAGACGCCGTGTTAAGAATGTTGGCCAAATTTCGCTTCATCAGTGGCATCACAATCCGCAGAATTGCTGTAGAAACCCTGTTAAAATTACCCCCTTAACTGTTAATGCTTACTGAAGCGCCCCGAACGGGGACAAACACTGAAAAACTGGAGAATTCGGGCATGTCCGCCAAACTCAAACTCACTCTCGCCTGTGGCGACTACGAAATCGTTCGTGCACTTAAAGATGGTTCTGTCGCGCCAGACGGTATTGAACTGAACGTTCTGACGGATATGGACTCTTCATCACGCCATTGGCGGATGATCCGGAACGAAGAATTTGACGTTTGCGAACTGTCGGGATCGTCCTACCTGATGGCGAAAGACCGAGGCCAGGAATTCTCCGCTATTCCGGTATTTCTGCACCGGCGTTTTCGCCACGGATTTATCTTCGTCAACACGACCAAGGGTATTTCCAAACCGACGGACCTAAATGGCAAACGGGTCGGCCTGAAGACCTATCAGGCAACGGCCATCCTCTATCTCCGCGGGCTTCTGGCCGACGAATACGGGGTCGACCTGGATTCCATCGATTGGGTAACCGAGCTCGAAGAGGAAATACCGTTCGATGCACCGCCCGGAACGAGAATAACCCAGGCACCTGCCGGCTCTGATATTTCCGAAATGCTGGCGGAAGGCGAAGTCGATGCCGTCATTCACCCCGATATCATTCTACCTATCCTGCGCGGCGACGAGCGGGTTGCGCGCTTGTTCACCGACTACCGCACGGAAGAAGAGGCCTATTACAAACGAACCGGCATCTTCCCGATCATGCATGCCACAGCGATCCGCAATGAAATTCTCGAAGAGCACCCCTGGGTCGCCAATAATCTCGCCCAGGCTTTCGACCGCGCCAAAATCGCCGCCTATAAGCGGATGAGCAATCCGCGGATCGTCCCGTTGGCCTGGTTTCTGGACGAGTGGGATGCCCAGCGTGAACTCCTGGGCCCGGACCCATGGGAATTCGGCCTCACCCCGTCAAACCGCAAAAACCTGGAAACGCTAATCGGCTATTCCAAGGCGGGCGGGCTGATTTCCAACCTGAACACAGTCGACGATTTCTACATGGATGTGATGCTGGAATCACGTGGCCGTGGGGAATGGGACCGCGGGTAACGGAATTCCTGTCGTCGCGCCTATTGCGGCGCCTCGGTCCCGAGAAGAGTTGTCCGCCGCAGAAGCCGGCGTTCGTTATCCGGGAAATCCGTGCGCGCATGGGTAATGCAACGGTTATCCCAGATCACAAGGTCGCCGGTCCGCCAGACATGCTCATAGACGATGGACGGGTCTTCAGCGACGCTGAATAATTCTTCGAGAAACGCATCGCTTTCGACCCGTTCCATGCCCTCGATCCGAGCGGTCATCAGCCTGTTCACGTAAACGGCTTTCCTGCCCGTCTCCGGGTGGGTGATGAATACGGGGTGGGCATAATTGCCCACCTTTGTGAGATCAAGATCGACGCCCGGCCGTTCGGTGCGCTTGTAGTCATGGACCTGCAACGCCTTTTTGCCTTCCAGCCGGGCACGGGTTTCGGGTCTCAGGTTTTCATATGCCGCATACATATCAGCGAACAGGGTATTGCCGCCAGTGGACGGTAATTCGACCGAATACAGCATGGTGGCCGTATGTGGAATTTCGGCGTAGCACATGTCGCTGTGGAACCACATCTCGCCGTCATGCGGCAGACCGAGAGGTTTACCATCGATACGCACGTTGGAAACAATCATCACCTCGGGCGGAAGGTCGGGGATGACATCGCGCACCGCCTGTGACGGCATACGCGGGACACCGGGTGTCCCGAGCTGAGCGGTGAAATCCACCAGCTGGCGAGGAGAAAGGTCCTGATCGCGGAACACGATCACCTGATTGTCATACCAGGCCTGCAGCACGGCTCTGACCGCTTCCGGTGACAGCTTTTCGCGCAGATCGAGCCCCCTCAGCTCGGCACCGAGCGGTGCATCAAATGCCGCGATCTCGACCACTCCGGTATCGGTAACTTTCGCACCCGCCATTTTTTGCTCCGCCTTATATGTCTCTAATCATGGCGATCATCGCCTTGTGAAGATCGCTCGCCGGATCGCCAAAACTGCCCACAATCGTATAATGGTGGCAGGCTGGTGCAGGAATTTCACGCACGGCAAGCCCTTTGGCGCTCCAGGCAGCAGAAAGTTCTGCCTGGTGCCGTTTGAATTCATCGGTTTCCCTCTCTCCCACCGACAGGATCAGCGGGATATCCCCGATCGGGTCCAGATATTGCGGGCTGTTCTGCGTCGCCGTCTCGGCATCGAGGCCGAGCACTTCGTTCAGATACGTCAGCCGGATCGGTTCCAGGTCGTAAAGGCCCGACAACGCACAGCCTCCCCTGAACGGCATCGCTGGCAGAGCCTGATCGACGGCCGTCCAGTCGGTTGCCAGCAGCATGGCCGTCAGATGGCCGCCGGCCGAATGACCGGCGATATACAGTCGGTCGGCATCGACGCCTATTTCGGCGGCATTTTGATATATCCACGCGACCGCACGACGGCACTCATCAACCATATCGCCAATACCCGCCGCCGGTGCCAGGGTATAGTTCAACGTGACAAAGGCGATACCGGCATCGAGGAAGGCAGGCGCGATATAGGTCG
>CAJQLI010000200.1 GCA_905479125.1 uncultured Alphaproteobacteria bacterium
GGCCCCGGGCGTTCTGCGTATTCTGACGGGCGCGGACTGGGCGGCTGAAAACTATGGCGGGCTTCCCTGCGAAGATGCGACCAAGAAGCGGCGGGACGGATCGCCGATGTATCATCCCACCTGGCCCGCGCTGGTCGACGGGCGCGCCCGGCTGGTCGGCGATTGTGTTGCCTTCGTGATTGCCGAAACCGAGCTGCAGGCCCGTGACGCCGCGGAACTGATAGTGGTGGACTACGCGCCGCTGCAATCGGTGTCGGGCGTAGAACGCGCGGTCGCGCCGGATGCACCGGCAGTGTGGGCCGATTGTGCGGATAACGTGTGCTTCGTGGATCAGAAGGGCGATGCGGCGGCGGTCGACGCGGCATTCGCAAAGGCGGACCACATCGTACGGCAGAAACTGGTCAATAACCGGGTCACGGCGGTGGCGCTGGAGCCGCGTGGTTGCATCGGCGATTACGACAGCCGCTACGAACGCTACACGCTTTATACAGGGCTGCAGAATCCTCATCCGCTGCGCTACCAGATCGCGCGGCAGGTGTTCGATATTCCCGAAACCAGTGTGCGGGTCATCCCCGGCGATGTGGGTGGCAGCTTCGGGATGCGCGGCGGCACGTATAACGAACTTGTGCTTGTCCTCTGGGCGTCACGTCTGACCGGGCGGCCGGTGAAATGGCGCTGCGACCGGTCGGAAGGCTTCATGTCGGACAGCCACGGGCGCGACAATGTCAGTGACGTGGCGCTCGCCCTCGACAAGGACGGCAAATTCCTCGGACTCAAGGTCAGCACGCTTGCCGATATGGGCGCTTACCTTGCGATCCGCGGTCCGCGCCCGCCGACCAATAATCTCGGCACACTGGCGGGTGTCTACCGGACGCCGGCGGTGCATGTGGAAATCACCGGCGTGTTCACGAACACGGTGCCGACCAATCCCTATCGTGGCGCCGGCGCACCGGAAGCGGCCTATCTTGGCGAGCGCCTGATCGACATGGCGGCACGCGAGCTCGGCATGGACCCGGCGGTAATTCGCCAGATCAACAGCGTGACCCCGGACCAGATGCCGTGGACCAATGCGCTGGGCTTCACCTACGATTGCGGCGATTTCCCCGGCAATATGGAAAAAGCGCTGGAGGCTGCCGGGTATGCGGAGTTCGAGGTGCGCCGGGCCGAGGCCGCGAACCGCGGCAGGCTGCGGGGTATCGGGTTCTCGAATACCGTGAAAAAAACATCGTCGCCCTTTCCGGAATCCAGCAGCATCCGCTTCGATCCGTCGGGCACCGTTACCCTGATGATGGGTACGATCAGCCACGGGCAGGGGCACGAAACGGTGTTCAAGCAGATCGTCTGCGACCGCTTGGGTATCGAACCGTCTTCGATCCGCTATGTGCAGGGCGATACCGATACGGTGCCTTACGGTCGCGGCACGTTCAATTCACGCTCCATGTCGATTGGTGGCTCGGCCGTCTCGCTCGCCTGCGACAAGACGATAGAGAAGGCAAAGCGAATCGCCGCTCATCTGCTTGAATCCGCCGTGGACGATATCGATTTTGCCGATGGTGAATTTGCCGTCGGCGGGACCGACCGGTCTGTGACCATCCTCGAGGTCGCGGCGGCCGCGTTCCGGCCCGGTGCGATGCCCGCCGATATAGAGCCCGGCCTGTACGAGGTCGGCACGTTTGCGCCGCAATACTGGAACTGGCCGACCGGCGTCCAGGTCTGTGAGCTGGAGATCGACCCGGAGACGGGCGAGACGCAGATCGTCAATTTTGTCTGCGTCGACGATGTCGGCACCGTGGTCAACCCGATGCTGCTCAAGGCACAGATGCATGGCGGCATCGTGCAGGGGATCGGCCAGGCGCTGGTTGAAGACATTGTTTATGACGCGGACGGCCAGCTGATCACCGGCTCATTGATGGATTACTGCCTGCCGCGTGCCGACGATATCTGCAACATGGACATCATCAGCGCGCCGACGATCACCAGCTCCAACCTGATCGGCGCCAAGGGCGGCGGCGAATCCGGACCCACCGGCGCTCTGCCGGCAACGATCAACGCCGTGGTCGATGCCTTAAAGCCGCTCGGCGTAAATCACATCGACATGCCGGCAACGCCGCAGCGGATCTGGCAGGCGATACAGACGGCGAAAGCTTCCGCGGCTTAGCGCACGCCTGCCACTTCCAACCGCGGTAGCACCTCGTCGCGGAAATAGGGCAGGTGCTCGGTGTAGTTGGCAAATCCAATCGCGAACGCATCGATCCCCGCTTCGTGCAGCCGGATCAGCAGTCCGGCGACATCATCCGGGTCGCCGATGATGGGGTAGGCGCCGTTGCCGCCAGCGGCGCGCTGGCGCAGGTTGCGCCGCATGTCTTCGGGCAGGTCGTCGAACCTGCCGCGTTGGTTGCGGCGCGCGACAAGGGAAGTGACAGCACCTTCATCTGCCATCTCCAGCGCGTAGTAGTCGTGGTATTCCTCTGCCTCGCGTCGGGTCGGGCGACAGACGATGTAGCAATTGGTGAACATGCCGATGTCCCGGCCATATCCGCGTGCTTCGGCCTTCAGCGACGCGACATCGCCGCTGATGTCATCGATTGCCGTGCGGATGCCGGTGAACATCATGTCCGAATTACGGGCGGCAAAGGCGCGTCCCCTGTCGGAACTGCCGGCGCTGACGATCATCGGGCGATCTTTTGTGGAAGGTTTTGGTTTCATCAACGCGCCGGTGACCGAATAATGATCGCCCGCGTAATCGAAGGGCGTGTCCGATGTCCACGCCTGCGTGACGATATCGACCCATTCCTGGCCCTGTTCGTAGCGTTTCTCGTGGGCGTTCATTTCCACGCCCGCCATATTGAATTCGTCCTCGTTCCAGCCGCAGACGATGTTGAGCCCGAACCGGCCTGCGCCGATCTGGTCGGCGGTGACCATCTGTTTGGCGGCAACGATGGGATTGAACAGCGGCACGTGAACGGTGCCGAATGCCATGATGTTTTCAGTGGCGGCCAGGATTCCCGCTGCCCAGGTCAGGGTTTCCAGGCTGCCGCCATTATGGTCGGTTTCGCCGCCATACCCTTTCCAGCGACCGAGCGGGAGCAGGAAATCGAGCCCTGCTTCGTCCGCCATTTTTGCGGCGGCGAGATTTTGTGACCAGGTGCCTTCCCAACGTTCCGGTGCAAGGGTCGCCGACAGGCCGCCGGAACAGTTCAGGCCGAACAGGCCGAGCTTGAGACTGTGGCGGTCGAAACTCCGCAGAGCGGGGTCTTCCAAGCTTCTATTCCCGCAAATGCGCCCAGCGGTCCCAGGCTTCGCGGCGGGCCTCGGGTGACGGCTGGTTCACCGTCTGGAATTCGTCCTTCCAGTGGAACGGGCGGCAGGCATTGATGATGGCGCGGCTGTTATAGAGCTTGCCGGCCGCGCGGTCGTCGGGAGAGATCACGGGGTCGAGCGCGGACGACCAGGCGTTTTTGATAAACCCGATATCGTCGGCCGGGTCACAGCGCGTGCACGCCGCCCAGATGACTTCTTCAAGGTTTGTCACGTCCACATCTTCGTCGACGACAATGACGAAACGGCCGAGATAGGCGCCGGCATGGCACATGGCGGCGATATGGCCCGCCTGAACGGCGTGGCCGGGATAGCGCTGCTTGATGGCGACGGCGAGGAACAGGCGCGATCCGCCAACTTCATGCGCCCAGACCTCGGTAACGTCGGGCACGCCGGCGCGGGAAATGTTTTCCTTCAGGATCGCCGAGCGGCTGATGGCGCGGTAGCGCGCATATTCATAGGGCAGGCGGATATGGGCTGCCCCCAGCAGGATGGGATCGTTGCGGTGATAGATCGCGGAGACATCGACCCAGGGCTCTGCTTCCATGCGGCCGCCCTGATAGCCCAGCCATTCGCCGAACGGTCCTTCAGGGGCGGTATTGCCGGGATGGATGAATCCTTCGATCACGACCTCGGACGCCGCCGGGAAGGGCAGGCCGGTATGTTTGCCGGTCACGCACTCGACCGCATGACCGCGATAGGCGCCCATCATGTCGAGCTCGCACATGCCTTCGGGTGCTTCGGTCGATGATGTCAGGAACGATAGCGGGTCGGTGCCGACGACGATGCAGACCGGCATCGGTTCGCCCTTCGCCATGTATTTATCGCGGTGGATGCGTCCGTGCTTGCCCGGCGAGATATAAAGGGCGACCCGTTTTTCATCGTGGATCATCACGCGGTAGGTACCGCAGTTTATCCAGCCGGTATCCGGGTCGCGGGTAATGATGAAACACCCGGTGCCGATATACCGCCCGCCATCCTCCGGGTTCCACAGCGGGGCGGGGAACTTGGTGACGTCGATATCGTCGCCTTCGAGGATGTTTTCAAACACGGGGCCGTCATCGATGACCTGATGGGGAATGGGCTCCAGCTTCTTGGTGTGTTCGTTATAGCCGCGGGACAGTTCAAGCTTGTTGAAGTCCTCGGGGAACCCCAATGTCAGGTTCTTGCGCGTGCCGGTAAACCAGTTGACCAGGATGCGGAAACCCGGCGGGCAGCCCTCGACGTCGTCGAACAGGATGGATGGCGTGCCTTCGTCGTGACACATCACCTCGACCACCTGGCCGATATCTGTATGCCAGTTGGCGCCCTTGACGGTTTTCAGGTCGCCATTGGCCTCGACCGCGGCAAGCCAGTCGCGCAGGTCGTCATATTGAAGGGCGCAACCGGTGTTGGTGGCGGCGGTGGGAAGCGTATCAGCGGGATCAGTCATAGGCATACTTTATCATAGACGAATGCAGGCGTCAGCTTGCTACACCATGAACCCCCTGCCCGGATTGCCTTTCTGGTGCCTACCGTATGACTGATTATATCCGATCCCCGGACTTACCCCAGCTTCGTCTGGCATATAGAGGGGAAAGTGTGTGGCGGCAGCCAATTGCCGTTGATAACAATCTATAAGGGAGAATCTGCATATAGGGCGGAATCTGCCTTCCGGTGCTTGATTTCAGCCCGTCGAAAGCGTGAATGCGCGATAACGCCACAGCGCATTCACGTTTGCAACCTATTGAAATCGGGCCCCGGATTGCGTATCGGTGTACGCACAGAACTCCCACCACACGCTGTATGCCGATTTCCGCTTGCCGATCCGGTCCGACGAGACCCGAGTCGCCGGTTTTCAGGCGGGCCCGGCGTGGGCCCATGCAGCGAGCGGTGGCATGCAATTTTGAAGGGCGCTGAAAGTGCGAGAAAACAAAAAAAACATTTCCCAGACGGGAAATAGAGAAGAGGGGCCGAAAATGGCCGCAGTGAAGCCAGAAAACGGCCCGCTCTATGCGGGGCTGAAACCCGAGCAGGGGCTTTATAACCCGGCGAATGAGCACGATGCCTGTGGCATCGGGATGATCTGTTCGATCCGGAACGAGCGGAGCCGCAAGGTCGTCGAAGACGGGCTGAAGATACTCTGTAATCTTGAGCATCGGGGCGCGGTCGGCGCCGACCCGAAGGCGGGCGACGGTGCCGGTATCCTGATTCAGTTGCCGCATGAATTTTTTGCCGCCGAGATGAAGTCGCTCGGTTTCGATCTGCCGGAGCCCGATCATTATGGTGTCGCGCATCTGTTCATGCCGCGCGATCCCGGCCATCGTCAGACGATTGAAGCCGCTTATGAAATGTCGACGATCCAGGAAGGCCTGAAAGTCATCGGCTGGCGCGATGTGCCGGTGGATTCTTCCGTCCTGGGTGAGAGTGTCAAACCGACCGAACCGGTACATCGCCAGGTATTCATTGCGCGTGGTAACGACATCGCCGATGACGATACCTTCGAGCGCAAGCTGTTTGACGCCCGCAAGGTTGCGTCCAATCATGTCCGGGACAAGCATCCGGAGGCGGCCGTCGGTTACT
>CAJQLI010000201.1 GCA_905479125.1 uncultured Alphaproteobacteria bacterium
TCAATGTCATCCACATATCTCCCTGGGACGCGACCGAGGGGCTGATGCGGAATGCAGCGAAACTGTTGCCCGCCGGCGCACCGCTATACCTGTACGGGCCTTACCGCATCGGTGGTGCTCACACGGCATCATCGAACGAGGCCTTCGATATATCGCTACGATCCCAAAACGAGACCTGGGGCGTGCGCGACCTCGAAGAAGTTTCGGCGGAAGCAGAGAAAAACGGGTTGGACTTCATCGAACGGATCGAGATGCCATCGAACAATCAGTCGGTGATTTTCCGAAAGACAGCCTAGGACGCCTGGTCGGCTCCAATTTCGGTATACAGTGCCTGCGCTTCCACGGCAGAGCCACGTCGCGTTCCGAGCCCCTCGACCCGGACAACGCGTATCTGTCTAGCCTGGGGGAAGGTCAGCACGTGACCGATGCGGACGATGTAATGCGCTTTACGAACAACCTGCCCGTCTATCCGGACCCTGCCCTTGGCGCAGACCCGGCTGGCAAGGCTCCGGCTCTTAAAAAAACGGGCATGCCACAGCCACTTGTCGAGTCTTATGCCGCCTTCTTCGCTCAAGAAAACTTGATGTCTTTCAGTTTTGCAAAGGGCGAGTTTTCATCAATCGGCACAGGCTTACGGGGTTTTTGATCCGGGCGCTTCGATTTGCCCTGATCGCCTTTTTTACCCTTATTGCCCGGTTTACCCGGCTTACCCTGTCTGGTGCGCTTCTGCCGCTCTACGCCCGGTTTCCGGCGCCCCGCCCATCTCCAGACCAGTTCTTCCACGGGTTCCGGATTTGTCGCCGGTTCGGGCGTTTCCGCCGCAACCGCGGTTTCCCCAGTTTCAGCCGTTTCAGCCGTTTCAGCCATTTCAGCCGTCTTTATGACTTTTTCGGCAACGTAGCCAAGAGCCTCGAATACCGGGCGGGCATCGTCCATCGACAGGCCAAGCAGATTGAGCTGGGCCGCACCGATATTCATTTTACCGGCACGGGACTGGCGCTGAAGGTCAATCGCTACCCGGTCGAGCACATCAATCCGGACGGCGCGTCCGCCAAGCCTGGCATAACCACAGGCTTCGAGGAAATCTTCGGGCAGATCATCTCCGGCAGGAACCGTCACAAGCCCGGCCCCGGGCGGCGGTGCCGCTTCGCGATCATTGTACAGTTTCCACAGCATCGCCCGCCACTGGACTGCCTTGGGTTTTACCAGCGACGGCACGAACAGCGTTTCCGCACCGATCCGGATGCCACAGGAACGGAGCGCCGACCGATCTTCCTTTGACAGTTCGCGCACATCCTTGAGGACCCGCTGACGTGGCAGCGATCCCAGCCCCTCGACGATCTGGTAGGCGAGGCCCCGGGCAACGCCTGTGAGCTCCGCCTTGCGCAGGGTCATCAACCGTTCCAATGCGTCGTCCAGCTGCGCGGAGACCCAC
This sequence comes from uncultured Alphaproteobacteria bacterium, assembly GCA_905479125.1. Taxonomy (GTDB): domain Bacteria; phylum Pseudomonadota; class Alphaproteobacteria; order MPNO01; family UBA830; genus CAXBCP01. The sequence continues at coordinate 1,436 of CAJQLI010000201.1, forward strand.
GTCACAAGCCGTTTGCGCATACGTTCGCGCTGTTCCGCAGACAGGTAGTCGCTCGCCATGACGGCAACGCCCGGCGAAACAATATCCGCGCCCTTTTCCAGCCGCGCCACGGTCGCGCCGGCCCAGGAAATCGTCGCCGTATCGTCAATTGAAAAGACTGTATCAGGTGCGCCACACATCGCATCGACGCGCGCATCGATTTCGCTGCGCAACGCCTTGTTTGCCGCCGTCAGCAGGGCCTGTCGTCCTTCCGCCGCGGAATTGGCATCGGGAAGAAACCGGAAACCATCGAGATGTCCGACGAACTCCCCTTCGACCATCACATCGCCATCGGCGCCGACGACGGCCATCAGATCATCGCGGTCCTTCATACGAGAGAACGCCGCCGCCCGGCGGTCGACAAAACGTTGGGTAAGGCTTGTGTGCAGAGCATCAGAGATCTTGTCCTCAAGTTCACGGGTTCGAGTTTGCCACGTTTCCGCGTCGCGGAGCCAGTCAGACCGGTTGGAAATATACGTCCATGTCCGAACATGGGCGATACGGGCCATCAGGGTATCAATATCGCCATCGACGCGATCGAGTTGCGCGACCTGCGCCGCGACCCAGTCGACCGGCAGGCAGTCGCCGTCTGTCAGTTCACGGAAAATCCGCGACAGAAGGCCGGCATGAACATCCGCCATAGTCTTTCTGAAATCGGGAATCTGGCAGATATCCCACAGCAGACGAACAACATCCGGCGTCGATGCCCGGTCAGCGATATCACGGTCACGCAGAAGCTGGGACAGGGCGATCTTGTCATCGGCATCACGGGCGCGCATCAGTTCCGGTCGGTCCGGGGGGCGTTCAAGCGATTTTTGCAGGCCCATACCGGACCTGTAATCCAGATCGGCATTGCGCCAGAAAACCCCGGTCAGTGGCGGAAATTCATGATCTTCAATGGCGTTGACCACGTCTTCGTCCATCGCCCCGATTTCGGCAACAGGCCCGAACGTGCCGTCCGAGAGATGCCGACCGGCACGACCGGCGATCTGGGCGAGTTCGGCGGTCGACAGTTTCCGGTAATTCTTGCCATCGAACTTTCGCAGGCCCGCAATCGCGACATGATCGATATTCATGTTCAGGCCCATCCCGATCGCATCCGTCGCCACCAGGTAATCGACCTCCCCGCCCTGATACATCTCAACCTGCGCGTTGCGGGTGCGCGGGCTCAACGCCCCCAGAACCACCGCGGTACCGCCACGCTGGCGGCGCATCAGTTCGGCAATCGCATAGACTTCGTTGATCGAGAACGCGACAACAGCGCTTCGCCGCGGCAGGCGGGTGATCTTACGCGGGCCGACATAAGACAATTTCGATAGTCGCGGCCTGCTGATGAAGTCGGTCCCCGGCACCAGCGACTGGATGAGAGGGCGTATCGTTTCCGCCCCGAGAAACAGCGTTTCCTCTGTCCCACGCGCGCGCAGCAGCCGGTCGGTGAAGATGTGACCCCGTTCGGGGTCTGCACACATCTGGATTTCATCTATGGCGAGAAATTCAACCTGGCGATCCAGCGGCATGGATTCCACGGTACAGATGAAATAGGCCGCCCGGGGCGGGATAATCTTTTCCTCGCCCGTTACCAGGGCAACCCGGGCCGCGCCTATTTCCCGGACGACACGGTCATAATTCTCGCGCGCGAGCAGGCGCAGCGGAAAGCCGATCATGCCGGAGACATGACCGAGCATCCGATCGATCGCATAATGTGTTTTACCGGTATTCGTCGGGCCCAGAACGGCCGTCACGATCGACCGTTGTTCGACACCTGACATAGGCGCAGGATGGCCGCGGACGGCCTCGCTGGCAAGGGGTTGAAATCATCGCGCCGGCACAACATATTCCGGCGATATCAGAATTTTCAAACGGGAGAAACGGGCCGATGGCAGAAGAAAAGCTGAGGTTCGAGACGGAGGTCTCGCGCCTCCTCCATATCGTCGCAAACTCACTGTACAGCCAGAAGGAAATCTTCCTGCGCGAGCTGGTATCGAACGCGTCCGACGCCTGCGACCGGCTGCGCTACGAAGCGCTGACCCAGCCTGACCTCATTGCCGATGACCCGGAATTCCGGGTCCGGATCAGCGTAGACAAGGATGCCCGCATTCTTGAACTATCGGATAACGGCATCGGCATGAACCGCGACGGTCTGATTTCAGACCTCGGCACCATCGCCCGGTCCGGCACGACGGCCTATCTCGAAGAACACCAGGACGAAGACGGCGCCGATCTGAACGCCATCGGCAAATTCGGTGTCGGCTTCTATTCGGCCTTCATGGTTTCGACCGAAGTGGAGGTGATCAGCAAGCGCGCGGGTGAGGACCAGGCCTGGCGCTGGGTATCCGACGGCACCGGCGAATTCACCATCAGCGAGGGTGAGCGCGAAGGCCGCGGGACCACGATCCGCATGAAACTGCGCAAGGACGAGGACGAGTTCCTCGAAGAACCCCGCCTGCGCCATATCATCAAGACATATTCAGACCACATTGCCCTGCCCATCGTGCTTAAAGGCGCCGACGGCGAAGAGGAAACCGTCAACGCAGCCTCCGCATTGTGGACCCGTCAGAAGAAAGACATCACGGACGAGCAGTACACGGAATTCTATCACCATGTCGGCGGTTTCGATGAGCCGTTCATGAACCTGCACTGGCGCGTCGAAGGCACCCTGGAATACACGAACCTTATCTTCGTGCCATCCGCGAAGCCCTTTGACCTGTTCGATCCGAGCCGCAAGCATGGTATCCGGCTATACGTAAAACGCGTCTTTATCACCGACGAAGCCGAGGGGCTGGTGCCGGCATGGCTCCGTTTTCTCCGGGGCGTCGTGGATTCCGAAGATCTGCCACTGAATGTCAGCCGGGAGATTCTGCAGAACAACCCGATGATCACACGTATGCGGTCGGCCATCGTCAAACGCGTACTGACCGAGCTGGGCAAGAAAGCCGACAAAAAGCCGGACGAATACAAATCGTTCTGGGAGAATTTCGGCGCCGTCATCAAGGAAGGGCTGTACGAAGACGCGGAGAACCGCGACGCCATCCAGAAGATATGCCGGTTCCAGTCGACAACCAGCGGCGACGACCTGATCAGCGTTGCCGATTATGTCGGGCGGATGAAAGAAGGCCAGGATGCGATCTATTACATATCCGGCGACGAAATCGACCAGATCCGCAAGAGCCCGCAACTCGAAGGGTTTGCCGCAAAGGGCATCGAAGTCCTGCTCCTGACCGACGCGGTGGATGAATTCTGGCTGCCCGCCGTCGGCGAATTTGATGGCAAACCATTTAAATCCGCCACCCGCGCCGGTGCCGACCTCGAAAAAATCACGGCGGACAAAACCGACGATAAAGAGGAAGACAAGCCGGAAAGCTTTGACGAGGGAAAGGTCGACGCGCTGATCGCGATGTTCAAACTGACCCTTGATGGAGAGGTCAAGGATGTCCGGGTGTCGGAACGGCTGACGGATAGTGCGGTCTGCCTTGTCTCGGACGAAGGCGATATGGACCTGCGGATCGAGCGGATGCTCAAGCAGCACAACCAGCTTGAACAGGCATTCAAGCGTATCCTGGAAATCAATCCGCGCCACCCGCTGGTAGCGTCTCTTGCAGAATCAGTCGGCAAGGACGGCGCCGGCCCGAAGGTCGAAGACGCCGCATGGCTGCTGCTCGACCAGGCCCGCATCATCGAAGGCGAGAAAGTGCCGGACCCGGCAGCGTTTTCGCGGCGCCTGAACAGCGTGATGTCGGCGGGGCTGGGCTAAACCGGCCGGTTCAGGCCGCATTCCGGTGCAGGACTTCACCGGCCAGATACAACGAGCCGCAGATAAGCACCCGGCCCGGCAGCCCTGAGAGGCTTTTCAGGGCGCCGTCCAGCGTGTCCATGGCATTGGCATTCAGACCGGCCGCATGGGCGATTGCCACCAGTTCGGCGGTCGGATGCCCCGGCGTCGTGCCGGGCAGGTCGATGGCAACGAGGCTGTCAGCCGCCCGGGCCAATGGTGCGACAAACCCGACAGCATCCTTGTTTTCCTGCATCGCGCAGACCACGACCGTAGGCTTTCGCTCCCACCCGGCAAGAGTCTCTGCCAGCATTTCACCTGCGGCCGGATTATGCCCGCCATCGAGCCAGACTTCCCAGCCGGCAGGTGCCAGCCGCGTCACCGCCCCGGGTTCAAGGCGTTGCAACCGGGCAGGCCACTGGACATCGGACACGCCGGCGGCGAAATCCTCAAACCCGAAATGAAGCGCATCCCAGGTGCGCAATGCCGCAATAGCGGCACCGGCATTGGCGATCTGATGTGCCCCGCTCAGCCCCGGCACAGGCAGAAGGATTTCCCCCTCTTCGTCGCGATACACCATGGCGTCGCCGGTCTCGGGCGCCGCGAACCAGTCGATCCCGGAAATGAACAGCGGCGCATCGATATCCGCGGCCCGACGCTCGATCACGGCGAGTGCTTCTGCCGATTGCGGCCCGACGATGCAAGTGGTTCCCGCCTTCAGAATACCTGCTTTCTCGAACGCGATTTTGTCCACGGTATCGCCGAGGAACTGCATGTGATCCATCGACACCGGCGTAATCACGGTGACGGCAGGGGCCTCGATAACATTGGTCGAATCGAACCGCCCGCCAAGGCCCGTTTCCAGCAACAACAAATCCGCCGGGTGACGGGCATAGGCAAGGAACGCCGCCGCCGTCGTGATCTCGAAGAACGTGATGGGCTGGCCGTCATTCGCCGCCTCGCATTCCTCGAGAATCGAAAGCAACAGCTCTTCGCCGATCGGCGTACCGTTGAGCGCGATACGTTCATGAAAGTGAACAAGGTGCGGGGACGTATAGGTATGAACCGACAGGCCGGACGCCTCTGCGATCGCGCGCATAAAGGCGATGGTAGACCCTTTGCCATTGGTTCCTGCAACATGAATAACGGGCGGCAGGCGCCGTTCCGGGTTTCCAAGGGCTTTAAGCAGGCGCTCTGTCCGCGCCAGTCCGAGGTCGATCAGTTTTGGATGGAGCGCCGTCAGCCGCTCGAGGACGGCGTCAGTCCGGGTCAGGTTTGGAACCATCGTCTGCGCCATCAGCGCTGCCGACCCCGTCTGTCCCTGTGCCGGAATCAGTATCGGAAACTTCCCCGGCATCCGCTTTTATCTGGACAATTTCAGCACCGGGCGATTTACGCATCAACAGGTCGATCACCCGGGCAAGCGTGTCTTTGAGGTCATGCCGTTTCACGACCATGTCGATCATGCCGTGCTCGAGCAGATACTCGGACCGCTGAAAACCGTCGGGCAGCTTTTCACGGATTGTTTCTTCGATAACCCGTGCACCGGCAAACCCGATGATCGATCCCGGTTCCGACATGGCGATATCGCCGAGCATGGCGAAGGACGCCGTGACACCGCCCGTCGTCGGATCGGCGAGAATAACGATATAGGGAAGACCGGCTTCCTTTACCTGCTGCACGGCAATAGTCGTGCGCGGCATCTGCATCAGCGACAGGATGCCTTCCTGCATACGCGCGCCACCGGAGGACGGGATCGCCACGAAGGCGGCATCCTGCAACACCGCAAGCTGCGCGCCGGCCAGGATACCGTTGCCGACGGCAATCCCCATAGAACCGCCCATGAAAGCAAAATCGAACACGGCGATAACCGTTTTCTGGCCGCCGACTTCGCCATGGGCGACGATGATGGCATCGGTCCGGCCCGTCGATGACCGGGAATCCTTCAACCGGTCGGAATAGCGTTTGCGGTCACGGAATTTCAGGGGATCGACCACGTTCTCGGGCAGCTCGATTTCCTGGAACTTTCCGTCGTCAAACAACGTTTCAAGACGCCTGCGCGCCGGCAGCCGCATATGGTGGCCGCAATTACTGCAGACGTTCAGGTTATCTTCCAGGTCGCGGTGAAAAAGCATCTGCTCGCAGGACACGCATTGCAGCCAGAGATTTTCCGGTACATCGGATTTCGCGCCGACCAGCGATCTGATCTTCGGTCGTACGTAGTTATTCAGCCAATTCATGAAGCGTTTCCATTCCGCGCGGACCTTACCGCTTCGGCAAGTTGCGATACGTAACCCAGCGTGTCTCCAACGACATCGCCCGCGGGCACATTTTGTTCATTCAGGGCCCCGGCGACTTTTTCAACGATTGCGGTCCCCACGACAGCGGCATCGGCGACACCGGCCACATCGGCCGCCTGGGTCGGCGTACGGATACCGAAACCGACAGCAATCGGCAGGTCCGTCTGTTTTCTGATGCGCGCCACATTCGATTCAATATCGCCTGCCGCCGCTGAACTGGTTCCGGTAATCCCTCTCACGGAGACATAATAGACGAATCCCGACGCGTTTTCGACGAGGGTGGCGATTCGCTCATCCGTCGTCGTCGGCGCGACCAGACGGATCATATCCATCCCGGCGGCGCGGGCGGGTACGCTGAATTCGGCTTCTTCTTCCGGTGGCAGATCGACGACGATCAGGCCATCCACGCCGGCACTGCCGGCATCGGCGGCAAATCGTTCCGGACCATAGGCGTAAATCGGATTGTAATAACCCATCAGGACGATTGGCGTTTCATTGTCGGTTTCGCGGAACCCGCGCACCATGGCCAGGGTCCGGACCATGTTATGCCCGCCCGCCAGGGCACGGCCCGATGCCAGCTCAATCGCCGGGCCGTCCGCTACCGGGTCGGTAAATGGCATGCCCAGCTCTATGATGTCCGCGCCTGCGGCAGGCATCCCTGCCAGAATCTCGGTCGACAGTTCGGTGTCAGGATCACCCGCGGTCACAAATGTTACCAGACCACCCCGCCCCTCGGCGCGCAGCGCGGCGAACCTGGCCTCTATCCGGCTCACAGGTCCACCCCGAGCGCGTCTGCGACCGAGAAGACGTCCTTGTCGCCACGGCCGCACATGTTCATGACGAGGATATGATCGGAAGGAAGATCGGGTGCTATCTCCAGGACATGCGCCAGCGCATGTGCGGGCTCCAGCGCCGGGATTATTCCTTCAAGCTTGCTGCATAGCTGAAACGCATCAAGCGCGGCGGTATCGGTTGCGGACGCATACTCAACCCGGCCGCTATCATGCAGCCACGCATGTTCCGGTCCGATACCCGGGTAGTCGAGCCCGGCGGAAATCGAATGCGCCTCGGCAATCTGGCCGTCTTCATCCTGCAACAGGTAGGTACGATTGCCATGCAGAACCCCCGGTTTGCCGCCGGATAGCGACGCCGCATGGCGGTCCGTATCGATCCCGTCACCCGCGGCTTCAACCCCGACGATACGAATACCGTCATCGTCCAGGAACGGATGGAACAGGCCCATTGCGTTCGATCCGCCGCCAATGCAGGCGACAAGAGTATCGGGCAGCCGACCCTCGGCCGCCATGATCTGTTCGCGGGTCTCTATGCCGATGACCGACTGGAAATCCCGTACCATCGCCGGATACGGGTGTGGCCCGGCCACGGTGCCGATCACGTAGAACGTATCGTCGACATGGGCGACCCAGTCGCGCAGCGCGCCATTCATCGCATCTTTCAGGGTGGACGACCCCGTGCTGACCGGCACGACCTCTGCACCGAGCAGCTTCATGCGGAAAACATTCGGCTTCTGCCGCTCGATATCGACAGCGCCCATATAGACGACACAGGGAATGCCGAACAACGCACAGACCGTCGCCGTGGCGACCCCGTGCTGGCCGGCCCCGGTCTCAGCAATGATGCGCGTCTTGCCCATCCGCCGTGCCAGCAGGATCTGGCCCAGCGTGTTGTTGATCTTGTGGGCACCCGTATGGTTCAGCTCGTCGCGCTTGAAATAGATCTTCGCACCACCGCAGTGTTCGGTAATCCGCGACGCAAAATACAATGGGCTCGGCCGGCCGACATAGTGGGTCATCAGATTGTCGAATTCGGCGCGAAAGGCGGGATCCGCCTTTGCCGCCTCGTAGGCCTCTTCAACCTCGCTCAGCAGCGGCATAAGCGTCTCGGGAACATAGCGCCCGCCATAGATGCCGAAATGCCCGGTTTCGTCAGGTCCCGCCCGGTATGTGTTCAATGTCTCAGTCATGGGGAATGTTTAACGCAGGAAAACGCACAGGCACAGAGCTTATCCATAGAGCTTATCTTACGTGTTTTACAGCCGCCAGAAATGCCGCGATACGCCCGGCATCCTTGACGCCCGGCGCATTCTCGACACCGGATGAAACATCGACCGCCGATGCACCCGAAACCCGAATAGCCTCAGCCACGTTTTCGGGGTCGAGGCCGCCGGACAACATCCACGGCAATGACCAGTTGCGCCCTGCAAGGAGCGTCCAGTCGAACGAAACCGCATTTCCACCGGGCAATGCATTCGCCATTTCAGCCGGTGGCTTGGCATCGAAAAGCAGCATGTCCGCCACGTCCAGATAGGCTTCAGCAGCATCGAAATCGGACGCATCGGATACCTTGATCGCCTTCATGACCCGCTTGCCGGTGCGCGCTTTTATATCGGCGACCCGTTCCGGCGTTTCGCTGCCGTGAAGCTGATACATCGACACACCGGCCTGCGCATCGATCTCGGCGATCAGGGCATCATCGGGATCGACGGCGAGGGCAACCGGCACGATGCTGTCAGGCAGCATCGCCGACAATCCGGCGGCCTGCACCGGCGTTACGTGCCGTGGCGACCGCGGAAAAAAAACGAACCCCACATAACGCGCCCCGCCTGCAACACAGGCCTCTATCGCTGGCCTGTCGCTGACACCACAGATTTTGGCATCGATTGTCACGCGAGAGCTTCTGCGATTTCTTCGGTGATGCGCCGCGCAGCGCCGATGGGATCGTCTGACTTGGTTATAGGCCGCCCGATCACCAGATGATTGGCGCCGGCGGCGATCGCTTCGCCCGGCGTCATGATACGTTTCTGATCATCTGCGCCCGCCCAGACGGGGCGCACCCCGGGGACGACCAGCGCAAAATCCGCGCCCATTTCACGGCGCAACAGCGCAACCTCGTGCGGTGAGCAAACCACCCCGTCTACGCCGGACGCTTCGGTGAGGCGGGCGAGTCGGAGCACCTGATCTGCAGCCGGGCCCTGCTGGCCGACGGCAGCGAGATCCGCATCGTCCAGACTTGTAAGCACAGTGACCGCAACGATCTTCGGACGTTTCGCACCTGCCTCGGCAGCGGCGTCCCGCGCCGCTTCAAGCATCGCCGGCCCGCCGGACGCATGCACGGTCATCACCGCGCAGTTCAGCCGCAGCGCCGCGCGGATGCCGCCGGCGACCGTGTTCGGAATGTCATGAAATTTGAGGTCGAGAAAAATCTTGTGGCCGCAATCGGCAACACGCTTCACGCCGTCCGGCCCGTGGGCCGTAAAGAATTCTTTCCCGAGCTTGATGGCGCCGACTTCGCCGGCCAGCAGGTCCGCCAGCATCAGCGCGTCGTCCAGCTTCGGGGTATCGACGGCGCAGAAAATACGGTCGATAGGCGATATTTCAGTCATGCTCTTGCTCTCGGTATCGGTCATGAGCGGTTAATAGACGATTTTCCGCACTGATTACAGACCGATGAAGCTACCGGAACGATATCGGATTCGCGGGCGGCGCTAGTCCTCCGTCCGGGCAATCTGAGCCGGACGGCCGGACGGTGGCGGCAGCGACCCGGCAGGCACGTTTTGGGGGGCGGTTTCCGCGGCGGCGGCGGTTTCGGCATCCCGGTCCAGCAACTGTCGTTCCAGCGTGCGGGTCAGGCGCTCTGCCCGCCGCGCACGTCGCCTGGCGCTGCCGCCGGCAATCCAGCCGATGACGAGACCGATAATAATACCAATGGCCAGAAGGCCGAGAATCCAGACCGATGCCCACATTTCCTGGCGGCCCGGCAACGGCCAGACTTCAAGCGCCAGCGGCGCACGGTTCTCAACGGCAAATATACCGATGATGATGGCCAGCGGCACAAACACGATGATGCCCAGCAGTTGACGCATCAGTTCAGGTCCAGAGGAATATTCGTTTCAGGTGCATCAGTTACGGGATTGCACGGGATACCGATATATCGGGCAATCGGGCAGCACCCCGAAACCACGGCTATTTCCGGTCGTTCAGCCGGTCGCGCAGATCCTTGCCGGATTTGAAAAACGGCACGGATTTTTTCGCAACATGGACAGATTCGCCGGTACGCGGGTTCCGACCGGTGCGGGCGTCACGCGTCTTGACGGAAAATGCGCCGAAACCCCGAAGCTCGACCCGATCCCCACGCGCAAGCGCTGTCGAAATCTCATCGAAAATCGTTGAAACGATACGTTCAACATCGCGCTGATAAAGATGCGGATTGTTCTCCGCCAGCCTTAATATAAGTTCGGACTTCGTCATCGATCGCGTCCCCTTCCGCGTTCCGGAGCCTCTTTTTCTAAACGTCCCGATCGCCAGAAAACTGTTCTGCAAATCCCGCAACCAGTATTATTTTACTGGCGGGACGCCCCTTTTTAACGCAGTTGAGGGTGCCAGACGGAAATCAACCCGTCAAGTGTAAGTCGTTCTGACAAAATCGTTTTTCGCGCCAGACTATCCAACCGGTCAAACAAATTATCCACATCGCGCCGCAAGTTTACCTTGCGCACAGTCAGGTCTTTGCGGACGTCTTTTTCATTTTCCAGCCACGTAATCGCTTCGGTCTCGCCACCGATTTCATCAATCAGCCCGTTCTTTAATGCCTGCCGTCCGGTAAAGACGCGCCCGTCCGCAAACCTGGCCTCATCCGCCGGTTTCATATTTCGCCGATCAAGCACCATATCGCGGAACATGCCATACATCTCGTCGATCAATGCCTGTGTCGCCGCTTCCGCTTCGGGCGTAAGGCGTTCTACAGGTGAAGGGGAAGCCTTTAACGACCCGCTTTTGAAAGACCGCGCGGACACGCCGATCATATCCAGCAGTTTCGTAATCTCGGTCGTTTGCAGAATAACCCCGACGGATCCCGTCAGCGTGCCTTCACGGGCAAACAACCGGTCGGCAGCAATTGCAGTCATATACGCGGCCGATGCCGCAACGCCGTCCATGACAGCGACAACGGGTTTCTTCGCCGCCAGATCGAGAATCGCGCGGTAGAGCGTTTCTCCGCCGACGATCGTGCCACCGGGGCTGTCTATGCGCAGGATTACCGCCTTGACGGCATCGTTCTTGGAAAGGTCTCTGAGGGCTGCCAGGCGCCGGTCGTCCTGGACAATGATTCCCTGAATACTGACGCGGGCGATAAAATCACCGCCGACAACGGTGTCGCCAACACGGCCATATGCCGCCGCTATTGCGCCGACGATCGCGACGACCGCAACCACCCGCCAGAACGTCAACCGGCGTTTAAGCCGGCGACGATCGACGAGATAATCGGAATCGTAGGCCATCAGCCTGCGACCCCGATTATCAAAGGTGTATGCGAATCAGCGCGCATTGATGATCAGGATTTCTCCTGCTCGTCATCACCGCTTTCGGCAGCAGGCTCTTCCGCTGCCGGTTCTTCTGCCGCCGTCTCTTCGACGGGAGCTGGCTCTTCGGCGGGGGCTGGCTCTGCAGCAGGCGCTGCGTCAGCCGCGGGTGCTTCTTCGCTCCCGTCGCCTTCTTCGCGTGCCCGCGTCAGCGCGGCACCAAGAATATCACCGAGGCTGGCGCCGGAATCGGATGAACCGTATTCCGCCATTGCCTGCTTTTCCTCGGCCATTTCATGGGCCTTGACCGACAGGTTGAGCTTGCGATCCCGCTTGTCGATATTGGTGATCCGCGCATCGATCCGGTCACCGACCGCATAACGGTCGGGACGCTGTTCGCTGCGTTCGCGGGACAGGTCGGCACGGCGAATGAAGCCGGGCAGACCACCGGAGACCGAAACCTCCAGGCCACCGTCGGTGACAGCGGTAACCGTACAGGTAACCGTATCGCCCTTGGTGATGCCATCCATGACGGATGCATAGGGATCTTCCGAGAGCTGCTTGATGCCAAGGCTGATCCGCTCTTTCTCGACATCGACGTCAAGAATGCGGGCTTTGACCATCTGGCCTTTCTCGTACTGCTTGACGGCTTCTTCGCCATCCGTCTCCCATGACAGGTCGGACAGATGAACCATGCCATCGATATCCCCGGCCAGACCGACGAACAGACCGAACTCGGTGATGTTCTTGATCTCGCCTTCGATTTCCTGCCCGGACGGGAAGTCCGCTGCAAAGGAATCCCAGGGATTGTCGTGGCACTGCTTGAGGCCAAGGCTGATCCGCCGCTTCTGGGAATCGACCTCGAGCACCATGACGTCGACTTCCTGGCTGGTGGAAACGATTTTGCCAGGATGCACGTTCTTCTTGGTCCAGCTCATTTCGGAAACATGGACCAGGCCTTCGACGCCGGGTTCCAGTTCCACAAATGCACCATAGTCGGTGATGTTGCTGACACGCCCGGTGAACTTGGTGCCGACCGGGTATTTCAGTTCCACACCTTCCCACGGATCTGCATCGAGCTGCTTCATGCCGAGCGAGATACGCTGGGTTTCGGAATTGTACCGAATGACCTGAACCTTGACGGTCTGGCCGATCGACAGGGCTTCTGTCGGATGGTTGATGCGGCGCCACGCGATATCGGTGACATGCAACAGACCGTCCACACCGCCGAGATCGACGAACGCGCCGTAATCGGTGATGTTTTTGACCATGCCCTCGAGAATCTGGCCTTCCTTGAGGTTGGCAAGAAGCTCGTTGCGCTGTTCGGCCCTGGATTCTTCCAGGACGGCGCGGCGCGAAACAACGATATTGCCACGGCGTCGATCCATTTTCAGGATCTGGAAAGGCTGCGGCGTCCCCATCAGCGGGCCAACGTCGCGGATCGGGCGGACATCGACCTGGCTACCGGGCAAGAATGCCACGGCGCCGGAAAGATCGACAGTAAAGCCGCCTTTGACCCGGCCGAAGATCGTGCCGGTGACGCGTTCGGTTTTTTCGAACGCAATTTCCAGAAGTGTCCAGGCCTCTTCGCGACGGGCGCGTTCACGGCTGAGAACGGCTTCGCCGTTCTTGTTTTCCATCCGCTCCAGATAGACATCGACAACATCGCCGACCTCGATCTCTGCGGGCTGGCCCGGCATGCCGAATTCCTTGAGAGCAACACGCCCTTCTGATTTCAGGCCGACATCGATCAATACGTTGTCGCCTTCGATCGAAAGAACCGTTCCCTTGATGACGGAACCTTCAGTCAGGTTACCGTCGCCGAAGCTTTCCTCCAGCAGGGCAGCGAAGTCCTCCTTGAGGGCCCCGTCCGCCGAATTAGTCATTTCTGTAGCCATAATATGTCCTGATTTTTCCTTCCTGGAACGACACAAACGCCCTTGGGCCGCACACCCGTGAAGGCCGCGGTCCTTAAGACCCCAATATCTGTTCCATATGTTCTGCTATCGTATGAGAGACATTGCCAAGGCGAATGCGGCGTCGGCGTTTAGATTTGTCGTGTTAACGACAGACGCGTCGGCGGCGGGAGCCAGAGGTGCGACGGCGCGGGTGCGATCCCGCTCGTCACGTTCTTTCATTTCCTTCAGAACGCGCGCAGGTATAACCGCATCGCCTCTATCCTGCAACTCTTTAACCCTGCGGCGAGCGCGTTCCTCGATATCGGCCTCGACAAACAATTTATAGTCAGCGTCGGGGCAGATCACGGTACCGATATCGCGCCCATCCAGAACCGCCCCCGGCGCGCCGCCAGGCGGATTGGCCGCAAACCGCCGCTGGACACCGATCAAAGCATCCCGGACGGCGGGGATAACGGCGACAATACCGGCCGCTGCGCCGGTTTCCTCGTTCCGGAGGGCCGGATCGGAAAAATCCTCTGCCGCGGCATCAAAGACCGCGGCCGCATGGATCGCGGCTTTCTGGTCCGCAGGGCTCAGCCCGGCGCGAATAAGGGCAAGACCGACAGCGCGATAAAGAAGGCCGGTATCGAGATAGGCGTATCCCAGTTCCGCGGCGAGCCGCCGGGCGAGCGTTCCCTTTCCGCTCGCAGCCGGCCCATCGACGGCGATAACCACGGGGTCAGTCATCAGACGGCAGTCGCGGAGATGTCGGTGCCGAGCCCGTTCATCAGATCGACAAAGCCGGGGAAGCTCGTGCCAATGGCCGCGGCATCATCGATCGATACCGGGTTTTGCGTCGCCAGACCAAGAACCAGAAACGACATTCCCATCCGATGGTCCAGGTTGACCGCAATTTCAGCGCCACCCTCAGGCATGCCACCGCACCCCTGAATGACGATATCGTCGCCATCAGCCTGTGCCGCCACACCGCAGGCCGCGAGACCATCGAGGATTCCCTTGAACCGGTCACTTTCCTTTACCCGCAGTTCCGCCAGCCCGCGCATCCGCGTTTCACCCGATGCCACGGAGGCCGCGACCGCGACGATCGGATATTCGTCGATCATGGAAGGTGCGCGGGCAGCCGGTATATCAACCCCGTGCAACGGTCCGTGGCGGAATGAGATATCGGCCACAGGTTCCCCGGCGGCATCGCGTTCATTGGTGTATGTCAGGTCCGCCCCCATTTCCCGCAGGGTCTCGAACAGCCCGGCACGCAGAGGATTGATACCGACGTTCTCAACCGTGACTTCGGACCCCGGCACGATCAATGCCGCGATGCCGGGATACGCCGCCGAAGACGGATCGCCCGGCACGGTGACATCCGTTGCCGTCAGTTCGGCAAAGCCGGTAACCGTAATTCGGCGCCCCCCGTCATCCGGAACAGAAACCTTGATATCCGCGCCAAAGGACCGAAGCATGTTTTCAGTATGGTCCCGCGTCGCTTCCCGTTCCGTCACGGTGGTTGTGCCGGGTGTGTTCAGGGCCGCCAGCAGGATCGCGGACTTCACCTGTGCCGACGGTACCGGCACATCGTATTCTATCGGGATCGGCTCGGACGCGCCCTGCAACACAAGCGGCATGCGACCGCCCTCCCTGGCATCGAATGCAGCGCCCATCTGCGACAACGGCACGATTACCCGGTTCATCGGACGCGACCGCAACGACGCATCACCCGTCAGGTGTACTTTCAGATCCTGTGTCGCAAGCAGACCCATAAGCAATCGGGCCGCCGTGCCGGCATTGCCGACATCAATAATATCTTCCGGCGGAACGAACCCGCCGACACCGACACCGCTGACCGACCAGACATCACCACGTTTTTCGATCCGCGCGCCAAGCGCCCTGAGGGCCGCAGCCGTGCAGAGGACGTCTTCGCCTTCAAGCAGCCCCTTGATGAGGGTCTCGCCAACCGCAGAAGCGCCGATCATCAGTGCCCTGTGGGATATCGACTTATCGCCGGGGACGGTCACGCGGCCCTTTAAAGCCGGTGCGGGCTGGGAAACAAGTTTGCTCACGGCGTCATCCTGAAGGCGCGCGAAGCGCCATTTAATTGCTCATTGACCAGCCCCGTCTCTACCATAATCAGCGCAGGCCGCAAGCGCGGGTATGATTTTGCTTTTGACAGACACCGCCGAACATGGCAAAGGCTCCCGACCGATTACAGAATTTAATGGAGACAGCTTTTGTCGAAGCCGGAATGGGGGCTGAAGCGCACCTGCCTCGGGTGTAGCGCGCGCTTTTACGATATGCAGCGCAATCCGATCGTTTGTCCGAGTTGCGGCGTGGAATTAGATCCGCTTGCACTGGTGCGTCCGCGCCGGGCTCGTGCCGCAGCAGCAAGCCAGGCCAAGGCCAGAGCAGCGGCGGCCGAACAGGCTGCCGAGGCAGAAACCGACGATCTGCCTGCCGAAGACGAGGACGCTCTTGAAATCGATGATGCCGCGATCGACCTGGATGACGATGATGAAGACGACATCATCCCCGACGACGACGATGACGACGCCATTGCGTCCGACCCCGACGTCTCCGAGGTTCTGGAAAAGGCAAAAGACGTCGACCCCAATCTCGACAGCTGACGTAAAAAATAAAACTTGCCGCGGAGCGTACGCATTCATAAAGTGCGCGCCGCGGAATTAGGGCATCTCCCAGGGTGCCTTTCCGGTACTACCGGGAAAATAAAACAGGTTTGGGGCCATAGCTCAGTTGGGAGAGCGCTACAATGGCATTGTAGAGGTCGTCGGTTCGATTCCGTCTGGCTCCACCAAGAAAACAAGGGTTTAGCTGAAAACAGCTAAGCCCTTGTTTTGTATTGAGATTTATCTCGTATTTAACGTCCGGTTTCATGCCGGGCATCGCCCCTGAGCGATATGAAACAACGCTTAACCTTCAGTTCACCATATGTCTTCACCACAACTTAAACCGGCGGCGGTAGGCTAACGGCCCTGTAAACACAGAGTCCCGCATGCCTGATTTCCCGGCAAACGACCAAAAGACGCCCGGCAACCATATCGAGAAAAGGTTGCTTACTTCCGTTGCGGTCCTCGCCGTTGCAACGTTGCTTGTCGTATGGGGCGCCATGCGTTTCGCCGCCGTCCAAATTCTGGAACTTGAGGCCACATCGCAAGCCCGCAACTGGGCTCATTTCATCAGCAACGACGTGGACGATCTCGAACGGTTTGTCCGGGGCGATTCAGCAACGCCCAATGACTACCGGGTGCTGAACATGGCCCAGAATGTCGGGGATGTCTTCAGCTACAGGATCCTTGATCAGGATGGGACGGTAACCCAGGCATCGAACCCCGGTTCGGTCGGCACAATCGTCAATACCGCGTTTTTCCGAGACATTGTCTCCCAGGGAGTGCCCTATACCAAAATCGGCTATAGCGAGGGTCGAGACAATGTACCCGCAGCGTATGGAGAAGCTTTCATACCGGTTACGCAGGATGGAGAATTTCTGGGCGCCGTGGGCACCTATGTCGATGTTTCCGAACTCGCCGCCACTATCAAACACAAATCCCGGATGGCACTATCAGGCCTGTTCGTCATTTTCAGCCTGTTCTGCCTGGCCCTGGGGCGTATCTACGTCCGCCAGCACAAAAGACAGCGGGCCTATCTCGAAGCTCTGGCAGAGAGTGAAGCCGGACATCGCCGGCTGGTCGAGTTACTGCCCTATCCAATGGTCGTCCATGTTGGTGGCAAGATCGTTTATGCCAACTCGGCAATGTTGGATAAATTCGGCTATGGCTGCCTGGACGACGTCATCGGGGTTGCTTCCTGGGACATTGTTCACGAGAGCCAACGCGATAAAATTCGGAACGGCAGAATGTCACGAACAGATGCCGGTGAGAAAAACGCACCGCAGGAATTCCGGTTTATCTGCGCAGACGGATCGGAATTTTACGGTGAATCGGCCGCGTCCCCCTTCATGTGGAACGGTCAGAACGCGGCAATCGTCGGGATCGTCGACCTGTCAGACCGCAAAAAAGTCGAGACGGCCCTGCGTGACAGTGAAGCCCGATATCTCTCTCTGCTCAACATCATGCCCGACGGTGTGCGGGTCAATCGCGACGGGCACGTCATCTATGCAAACAAGGCTGAAGCAAAAATCCTCGGCGCGGCTTCCCCCGAGGCGCTGATCGGGCTGCCTGCCAACTTCATGCCCCCTGAAGAAGCCGAAAAAGTGCGCGAGCGGCTTGAAATACTGAAGAAAAAGGAAATTGCCGATTGGCGCCAGAACGCCAGAATCCGGCTGGACGGGACGCGCGTCGACGTTGAATCAGCAGCCATTCCCATCGACTGGGACGGCGAGCCGGCCAATCTGCTGGTTACCCGCGATATCACGGAAAAGCTGGAAGCATCGAAGCGCCTGGAAGACAGCCAGAAACGTTACAGACGGCTGATTGACGCGTCGCCCGATGCGATCCGCGTTCATATCGACGGCAAGATCGTCTTCGCAAACGAAGCAGCGGCGAGCCTGTTCGGCGCCGACAGTCCCGACGATCTGCTCGGCCTCGGTGGCGACGTGTTTTTCCATGGCGACGACGTGTCGGAGATGGACGAACTGCGCGACGCCCTCGACCACAGCGAAACGAATGGGTGGTACGAAACCCGGCGCGTACGTCTGGACGGTTCCGTTGTCGCGGTGGAGGCAGCGGGCCTGCCGATCGACTGGGATGGCGAACAGGCCCAGCTCATCATGAACCGCGGCATCAGCAGCCGCCTCGAAGCCGAACAGCTGAGCACGCGTCTCGGACGGATCATCGATGACTCTTCCAACGAGGTCTACGTCTTCGACGAAAAGACCCTGAAGTTCCTTCAGGTAAACCGGGGTGCGTGTGAGAACCTCGGTTATACCCCCGAAGAACTCGTGACGATGACGCCGCTCGACATCAAACCGGAATACAGCCAGGAAAATTTCGACGAGGTGCTGAATCAGCTGCGTGCGGGCACAGTATCATCGGTCCCGATCGAGACGATTCACCGTCGCAAGAACGGCACCTATTACGACGTATCGATCAATCTGCAGCTGATGCGCAACGAAACACCGCTCTCGTTCGCCGCGATCGTCCAGGACATCACCGAGAGCAAGCAGTTTGAATTCTCCCTGAAAGTCGCCAAGGAAGAAGCAGAATCCGCGGCCCAGGCAGCCGTCTCGGCAAACAGCGCGAAGTCAGAATTTCTCGCCACCATGAGCCATGAAATCCGGACTCCGATGAATGGTATTCTCGGCATGGCCAGTGTTCTGCTTGAAGGCCCGCTGAACGAAGAGCAGCGAGATCAGGCTGAAATCATATCGACCTCCGGTCAGGCATTGCTGACGATTATCAACGACATCCTTGATTTCTCAAAGCTCGAAGCCGGCAAGCTTGATCTGGAATCCGTGCCGATGTCTCCCGGCGCAACGTTCGAAGGTGTGATCGAACTGATCGAGAGCCAGAGCAGCGACAAAGGGCTGGAACTTGCGACATATATCGCACCGGAACTCTCAAACCAGTTTCTGGGCGATTCCGGACGGCTGCGGCAGATTTTGCTGAACCTTGCATCCAACGCCGTAAAGTTCACGGCCAGCGGAACAGTTTCAATATCCGCAGACATCATCAATGACAGCGAAAGCGGCCTGACCTGCCGCGTCGAGGTAGCCGATACGGGTATTGGCCTCAGCGAAGAGGCGATGAGCAAGCTGTTTGAAAAATTCGTGCAGGCCGATGCATCGACGACCCGTCGTTTCGGCGGTACAGGACTTGGGCTGGCGATCTGCAAACAGATCGTGGAACTGATGGGTGGCCGGATCGGCGTCAACAGCGTGGAGGGTGACGGCAGCACCTTCTGGTTCGAAATGGACCTCGAACGCTGTGAAAATAACGAGACCCAGACGGGCGACGCCGCTCCGCCGCCGGATTCGCAAGGCCCCCGACACGCGCTTGTCGCCTATGTAAACGACATCGGGCGCGCAGCACTTATCCGCCAGATGGAAGCTTTTGACTATAGTGTCACGGCAGTTGCCGACGCCGACGTAGCCAAAGCGGCGATCGCGGACGCAACCGAAAACGGGCAGCCTTTCGAGGCCGCGCTGATCGATCAGGACATTGACGGAACAAGCGGCGTTGTTGTTGCAAGAGCGCTTGTTCCCGATGATTCCTCCCGGGAAATGCGCAGCATACTACTGACCAATCGCGGCCTTTCGGGCGATGCCGCCCGGCAGATGAATTCCGCCGTCGACGCATATTTGAGCAAGCCTGTCCGACCCAGCCGTCTGGCTGCCGCACTGACAACCGGCTCGGAAGAGGCCACCGGCGACGGCCCCACCGCCGTCACGTTCGATCATGACTCAGGCGACGCAAAGCGAGCAGGACACCGGATTTTGCTGGCGGAGGATAACGACGTGAACCAGCGTGTTGCGCTGGCCATGCTGTTGAAAGGCGGCCACGAAATCGATATTGCGAATGACGGCGTGGAAGCGCTGATGATGGCCTCGAAGAAGCAATATGACGTCGTCCTGATGGACATCCAGATGCCGACCATGAGCGGGATAGATGCCACGCAGAAAATCCGGCGCCTTCCCGGGCCGATCAGCGAGGTCCCCATTATCGCGATGACCGCGAATGCAATGGTCGGCGACCGTGAGGCATATCTCTCGGCCGGCATGAACGATTACGTCTCCAAACCGATCGACCCGGGCATGCTTTCCGCAGCCCTGACCCGGCAGATCGGCCGCGAGACGACGGCGTCTGAAATTCCCAAAACCGCAACCGTGGAAACGCAGCAGTCAGACATATCTCTCTCAGCACTGGACGATGTTCTGTCCGAGATGGATTCGTTGCTCGATCCACAATGAACAAGAAAGCACACCATGTTGATTCGCGACCTGTTGAATAGCAAATCTGACATCCTCCTGACGGTTCTCCCGGATACCGACATGCGGGAATCGGCAGAACTTATGATTGACCAGTCTATCAGCGCCCTCGTTGTCCTGTCCAAAGAAGGGGCCCTCGCCGGTATCCTTACCGAACGCGATATCGCGCGATATTTCGCAAGTGACCAGGGGGATCGGAAAGTGCCGGTATCGGAAGCCATGACAAGCGAACTGATCACCTGCACGCCGGACCACGAGGTAAGCGAGATCGCGAAAATCATGTCTGACAGCCATATCAGGCATCTTCCGGTGGTCGTGGATCACGGGGTAATCGGTGTTGTAAGTATCCGCGATATCGTCAGGTATCATCTCGCGGACCTGGAAAGCCAGAACCGCACTCTGCGCGAACTGGTTTCGGCGCTGGACTGACGCGGGACCGATAGCCGCCTTCGCGCCACCGGACCTGGCGTGCTAAAATGCCCAGCGTGTATCCGACAGAACGGTGCACATTCGGGGAGAAGGTTTGATGTCCGGTCTGATCGACGCTTTACGCGAAATTGTTATTGCCAACCGCATACTGGCGGCAGAGGACGTGGTCGACGCCTTCGGCCATATCAGCGTACGCCATCCGGACAATCCGGACCATTACCTGCTGGCCCGGTCACGCAGCCCCGAACTCGTCACCATGGACGACATCATGGAGTTCACGCTGCAGGGAGATATCGTCGGAGACGACGACCGGAAGCCATACGCGGAACGTCATATCCACGGCGGCATCTACGAGCGCCGGCCGGATGTCCAGTCGGTGGTCCATAATCATGCCCAGGCACTCATACCGTTCAGCATCACGAAAACACCACTCCGCCCGGTGATGCATGTTACCGGCGTGATCGGCGAACACGTGCCCGTCTGGGATATCGAGGATAAATTCGGCGGCACATCATTGCTCGTGACCAACATGGACCAGGCGCGGGACCTCGCGGAAAAGATGGGACCGGCGCGGGTCGTTCTGATGCGCGGCCATGGCTGTGCAATCGCCGCAGACGGCATAAAGGAGGCCGTTCTGACGGCCGTCTACACCCAGGTAAACGCGAAACTGCAACTACAGGCCATGCCGCTGGGTGACGTCAAATATCTCAGTCAGGAAGAAATAGAACTCACGCCCGAGACGCTGATCGGGCCCCTCGCTAAGGAACGCGCCTGGGAATACTTCGCCCGAAGGGCCATGGGCGACGAGTTCTGAGTACCGCCAAAGGCTGTCCCCCATGACGGATATCGGAAAGCGGCGGTTTTCGGATACGGATTTTGCGCGGCTCGACGGAAACCCCGACGCATTATTTTACAGCATGCCCCGGCTTGTTACCCATATCGACGACGCGGCCTGCGCAGCGTTATCGGGGCATTATGCCGACTTCCTGCGCGACGGCGACCGGGTCCTTGATGTTATGTCGAGCTGTGTTTCACACCTGCCGACGACCTGGACGCCGGGCGAAGTTGTCGGACACGGCATGAACACTGTTGAACTAGAGGCAAACCCGCAGCTCGACTCGTTTTTCGTTCAGGATCTCAATAAAACGCCGGCACTGCCGTTTGAGGAGTCCTCATTCGATGCCTGCCTGATCGCGGTTTCCGTCCAGTACCTGGTCAATCCGATTGCTGTTTTCACGGAAATCTGCCGGATTCTGCGCCCGGGTGGACAGGTCGCCGTGTCGTTCTCAAACCGGATGTTTCCGACAAAGGCGGTCGCGATATGGCGTGAATCTGATGATTCAGGCCGCTGTCGCCTGGTTGCCGACTACCTGGGCGCAATAGCGCACCTTAAGGAAGTCCAGATCACCGATCTCTCGCCTCGGCCAGGCCACAGCGACCCCCTGTTCATCGTCACGGCACGCCGGGCCTGAAGGGTCGACGCTAGAGAGCGAAAAATGCCGCCCCAATGGCGGCGACATACCACGTGAGGATCCACAGAGTGATGTTAGGATCGGGGCGCGAAAAAACACGGAGAACTGTTATATTTTGCATATTTTTCACTTCACTACACTAAATATCGATGCTTTTTTGTACTATATAATTGTTTATACACCGCGATTATTACAAAAAATTATATCTTTATTTATATGAATATTATTCTGTATTTTATTAAAATTCAACAAAATCATCTTTCGTCTCCGTTAAGACAATTTTCAGCCGATGGTGATTAAATAAAGACTGTTCTCTCGTGGTTTTGGAGCAATCTGGTGAAAGATCTCTTCGAGCTCGCCAAGCAGTTTGTCTGCATGATCATCGCTTCCACACTGTCGCTGACGGTATCGGTCGTCGAATCAATGCTGCCGCGGCGGCCGGAATGGCTGGAAAAAGTGGCGCTCCTCGAAACGCAGATGAGGGCACTCTCTGCGGGCGATGAAACGGTTAGCCGCCGCACGACGCCTGCTCCGACCGGATCCGACAGTGATACGACCAATGGTCAGGAAGCTCTGCCCGCCGATTTTCAGGGACTGGTAGACGGCTACTCCACCTTGCTGGAGTTCACCCAATACGTAAAAATCCGCGGACTGATGCTGGATCCGGAATTTTGTGAGCGTGTCGAGCGCGAATGGACCGTCAAAACGCTGCTGTCCTATATGATCTCTGCCGAGAAATCCTTGAAGGAGCAGGCATCTGAAGCGCACGAACAGGCCGCTGCCCTCTTATCCAAACGCGCCGCCGGGCCGGCTGCCGGACGTTAAGAATCAAGCGAAAGGCTCTCTGTCTTGAATATCCGGGTAACAAGTCACATATCTTTGAGAGCGGATGCCTCTGAAGGGTCCGTGGAAGTGATTACTCGCTCAGACGAGGAGAATCTATATGTCGCGCCTTTCGCTTTTTAACAGCCCGTTCCTGCTCGGATTCGATGACCTTGAACGCGCTCTCGACCGGGTATCCAAATCTTCATCGGATGGCTACCCGCCCTATAATATCGAGCGTGTGGGCGAAAACGATATCCGCATCACACTTGCCGTCGCAGGGTTCGCCCGGGATCAACTTTCCGTCTCGATCGAGGATACGCAACTGGTCATCCGCGGGCGACAGATCGATGATCCCGACCGGGAATTTCTTCATCGTGGAATCGCCGCACGGCAGTTCCAGCGGTCCTTCGTCCTGGCGGAAGGCATAGAGATCGTCGGTGCGGAACTGGATAATGGATTGCTGCACGTCAACGTGAAACGGCCCGTGGTGGAAACGCAGACACGCACGATCGAGATCAAGACCACATCGTCGCAGCAACGCCCCGATCTAAGGGCGATCGATATCGAGCCGGAAGAAAAAGCGTCGTAATTGTAGTGAGGGCGGGCCTTGAACGGCCATGCCAGATAGCAGAAGTGGAGCAGTAGAATGCAAACCCGTGAATCAGAAACCAACCCGATGTCATCAACCGATTTCGAGATGCTCGGCATGGACCATGTCGCTTATGTCAAAGAAGTGTCCGACGGCACGTCTTCCAAGTTCGCCGTCTATGCGGCAAATGGTGCTGAAATTGCACTGATGGAAGCTGATCGGGACGTAACCTTTGCCGCGGTCCGCCAGAATGACATGGAACCCGTCAGCGTCCACTAGAGACCGCACTTGACGGGGCCGCGCTAGACAGGGGCCGCGCTAGACGGCAATG
>CAJQLI010000202.1 GCA_905479125.1 uncultured Alphaproteobacteria bacterium
GGCACCGATGTTTCGGTTAAAGGTTCGCGAGATGCTGCGCATCGCCGGCACTGCCGCCATTGCCAAAAAACACCAGCTTGTTCCCGGCATTCACCGCCGCCTCGCAAATATCCGCGAGACGGATGAAATCCGCCTTCAGCGCGCGCGTCGTCGCGACAACCGTGTCGTGTTCATCAAGTTCGGTATCGAAATAGGCGTCGAGATCCATAGATCAGTCTCCCTGCGGACTGGATAGCGCATTTTGCGGCGGCGCGGAATCCTCTAACGCCGCCCGCATCGCGCCCGGCAGCGAGAAGTTCATCGAGGCCAGGTTCTGAAACCGGTGAAACACCACTTTCGATCATGGCCGCCTTGTCAGTGCTGACATCGATGCCGATGACGGTATGGCCGTCCCGCAATAGGCAAGCGGTCACCGTTGCACCGACATAGCCCAGCCCGAAAACAACAATCTTCATACTCTATACTCCTGTAGGACGGGTTGTAGCCTAATTAACCCGCCGTTGGAATCGCCGTGGCGAGTCCAACGAACAGCCCTGCGAGCACATCGGCGTCGGGAATGACAGCATCAGGTGACCAGGAAAAATACACCGCGGCCCGGGCTTCGCCCTTCGCCAGATCAGGTTGGAGGACAAGACGGTGGGCTTTCCGCTCGACCCCGAACCTGTACCAATGTGCGGCATCCTCGGGGGCGGAAAGAGTTCCCGCCAATGCCTGTGCCGACAGGTCCGTGCCATCCTGGCTGAAAGTCGACCCGGCAGCGACCGCCCACTCGGACGGGATCAGAAGCCTGGTCTCGGCAGTCATTGCCGCCCCGCGCCACAGGTCGGCAATCAGCAGTCCCCTGCCCGGCCACAGACACACGGCGCGGCGGACATCCGTACCAAGATGAGCATAGCCGCTCTGCCAGCCCGCCGTTATCAGCGCGCCGTCCGGGGGCGTCAGGTCAAGCTCCCCGGCATACCCACGACGACCGACGCGGAATGATTTCCAGAATTCAATCGGTTCGGCATCAATCAGGCGGGGGCCGTTATGGGCTGCAGCAGACCGGGACGCATTGCGATCAGTGCCGGCTGTATAGGTCGGCACACCGGTATCGACCAGGAAACGCTTGCCACCCGCCGTCGCCTCGACAGACAGGAAATCCGCATGCGCATGACCGGGGTTATCGTCGGGTCCGCAGGGACCGCAATCGAAGACAATCGAATCCCCATCCTGCCCGAGACGGACATATCCCGTGTCGACAATCCGCGTGACCGGCGGCGTATCGCCGGTATCGACCACGCTGTCTGCGCGCGGCGCCTCACCGATCCAGGAATCATTCATCAGCGCGACTTCGCCATCCGCCAGGGTCATAACCGGGAGAGCCGCCTCCATCCGCGCCATGGTTTCATCCAGTGCCGGCTGCCAGGTTTCCGGGAACAGCCCGCTTGCCGCCAGCACGCGCACATCCAGCATCGACAGCACGTGATACATCGGACAGCGCTCGGCCTGTCCGCCATCGGGCAACACATTCTGGCGGATCGATTTCGGCACGGCGGCCTGTAGCAGGCCAAGCGCGGCGGGCGGTACCGCGCACATCCCGGCATAGGCGGACAGCGCCACGTAATTCTTCATCAGGTGATTGAACTGGAGGTCTCGTTCGAGGTTGGCGCGAATGAAAGCGGCGCAGAACCGGGCATGCTCCAGCAATACTGCCTCGGATGCCGCGTCGCGCTGACCGCCGGCCCGGCGATAGAGCGCCAGCGCCGATAACAGGTTGATCAGCCGGTGACTTGCCGTATAGGCATTCCAGACATCTCTGAAAACGCCGGGCGCAGACCAGGCATTCTGCTGGTCGAGAGATTTCACCAGCGCACAGATCGCGGCAAGGTCCGCCGCCCGGCCACGCGCCAGTAACGGGACCGCATAGCCCATATAGGCAAGGTTCATCCGCCGCAGGGGATTATTGCCTTCATGAAATTCACCGCGCCAGGAAACCTGCTCCACACCGCCGAAATCGTAATCCCGGTTCAGCAGGGTGAATTTACCTTCGGGGGCGCCTTCGTAACTGTCCCCATGCACCGCCATCTGCAGCTGAAGGACAATGTCAGCAATTGCGACCGCGGAATCCGATGACGGATCGGGCAGCGGCAGGCGACGGGCGGCGCGGTCGATACGCCGGCGGCTGAATTCGGGATGATGCCGCATCACCAGGCGTTGCCCCCGGCAGACAAACCGGAAAACCCATTGCTCCGCTGTCAGGTGACGGACCGTGCGCCAGAGGCGACCTATGGACATATCAGCAGGCGTCCTTCGCCGGGGCAATCATCACAGATTGACCGGTCCGCCCTGTTGCAGGGATTCAAGCACGGCGATGGTCGCAAAGCTGGACTGAACAAGTTCGGCCTCGTCGGCGGGCGCAGACTCACCGGCGGCGACAGCGGCGGCGAAAGCCTCGAGCTCCGCCGTGTGGCCCTTATCCTGCTCCATTGAGCGGCCGATCTTGGATTCCTTGCCGCCGGCGGTGACCGTCAGTCCCCGGAAATCGTTGATATTGATGACCGTTCCACCAGCAAACGCTTCTACAAGCTCCTTTGAATACGCGGTATCGCCGAGGGCGGTATAGGCAATTGTCGCCAGGCTGCCATCGGCAAAATTCAGCGACACGGTAAGATCATCGCACGCCCCCTGAGACACCTGCGCCGCGGCGGCCTGAACGGTCTTGATGTCGTCACCGACCAGGAAACGGGCCAGATCAATAAAATGGCAAACCTCCCCGAGGATGCGCCCGTTGCCTTCTTCCGCCGCATTCTGCCAGCTGTCATCCGGCAGCTGGCCTGCATTGACGCGCAGGAGCACATATTTGCTGCCACCCGCCGCCGCCAACCGGTCACGCGCCTGTATCGCCAACGGCGCAAAACGCCGGTTGAAACCGACCTGCAGGAAGGCATCCGACTGCAATCGAGCGCGGATAACGGTATTCAGTTCTTCGCGATCAAGCGCCAGCGGTTTTTCGACCATCACGTTCTTGCCCGCCGCCAATGCGCGAGCCGTCAGCGATGCATGGGTCGAATGCGGGGTCGTGATCAGGACGGCATTGATCTCCGGGTTATCGAAAATGGCCGAATCGTCGGTATCGGCATGGGAAAACCCGAAACTG
>CAJQLI010000203.1 GCA_905479125.1 uncultured Alphaproteobacteria bacterium
CTCGACCGGAATTACGCCCGGAATTGTTCGGGTTGATCCAGAAACAGTTTTAGTCGCAGGAAGGCCCCCGTCTTTACGGGGGCGATCCCCGGCAAGCCGTTTTTAGCTGTTTTCCGCTTCGATCTGGCGTCCGGCTTCATCCATCAAACGGATCATTTCCTTGCGGAGGCCCTGTTCGTTCATTTCAAGTCCGCGTTCTTCGAAATCGGCGAGGACCTTGCGCACGACGTCGTCGTCACCCGGCTCTTCGAAATCGGCGAGCACGACTTCCTTGGCGTAATCAAGCGCCTGGTTGTCGGGCATTCCGAACTGCTGGGCCGCCCATAGGCCGAGAAGCCGATTGCGGCGCGATGTAATGCGGAACAGGGTTTCCTGATCGCGCTTATACTTCGCTTCAAAACTTTTCTCGCGGTCGTCAAAACCTGACATAGCGGCCTTCCATCTTCTGCAAAGTTCACTCTATTACACATAGATCGGCCTCGAGTTGCGTTAAGTCAAGATCGGACACTCGGGTATCTCGCAGGCATATGGTCGCGGGGCGCCGAACCTGCTATCGAGAGCATATGTGCACTGTCGTAATTCTTCGCCGCCCCGGTCATGAATGGCCGCTTCTGTTGGCAGCAAACCGTGATGAAATGGCTGGTCGACCGTGGGACCCACCTGGTCGCCACTGGCCGGACCGGGACAACGTTGTCGCCGGAATCGACAAGCTGGCGGGCGGCACCTGGATGGGGGTGAACGATGAGGGCGTCGTCGCCGCCATCCTCAACCGCAAGGATTCGCTCGGGCCGGATGATACGCTTCGGACACGCGGCGAAATCGTTCTGGAAGCGCTCGATCATGCAGATGCGGCGGATGCGGCTGAAGCGCTTTCCGAGCTTGATGGCCGAAGCTACCGGTCTTTCAACCTCGTGGTGGCCGACAACCGGGATGCGTTCTGGGTCCGAAGTATGGGCGAGGTTGCAGGCGGGCGGATAGACGTTGCAGAAATCCCGGTCGGGATATCCATGCTGACCGCATTTGACCTGAACGATCCCGTGTCCGGGCGGGTGGCCTTTCATCTGCCGAGATTTGAGGCAGCAACGGCACCCGACATCGCCGCGGGGGACTGGTCGTCCTGGCAGGCTCTGCTTGCCAGTACAGAACATGGTTCGAATACGGATTCGAGGGATGCGATGCGCATTGTGACGGATTTCGGTTTCGGGACTTTGTCGAGTTCGCTGATCGCCCTGCCATCAGTGGATTTTCCCGACCGCAAGCCGGTCTGGCAGTTCGCATCAGGTGCACCGGGCGAGACGGCGTTCGGTCCTGTCGAACTTTAGCCCGGGTATCTGATTTAAAGGGCACTCTCCCCGGAATGTCCGTCAATCAGGCCGTGGCCAGCCTCGGACCGCTGCCCCGGAACGCGGTCATTGACGGGTGCCGCGAAATCGCTATATCTGAGCGGCATACGTGCACCGTCGCGTGCACAGATTTTCAGATAATCGAGGCACATCATGGCCCGCCGCAGACGCATCTACGAGGGGAAGGCTAAAGTCCTTTTCGAAGGCCCGGAACCGGGAACCCTGGTCCAGTACTTCAAGGACGACGCCACCGCGTTCAATAACAAGAAACAGGGAACGATCACCGGTAAGGGTGTCATCAATAACCGGATTTCCGAGTTCCTGATGACACGCATAAGCGAGATCGGTATTCCGACCCATTTCATTCGCCGTTTGAACATGCGCGAGCAGCTTGTACGGGAGGTCGAGATTATCCCGGTCGAGGTTGTGATCCGCAACGTTGCTGCAGGGTCGATTACCAAGCGGTTCGGTATGGAAGAGGGCACCGCGTTGCCGCGTTCGATCGTCGAGTACTATTACAAGTCCGACGATCTGAACGATCCGATGATTTCAGAAGAACACATCACGGCCTTCGGCTGGGCTTCGCCCCAGGAGATGGATGAAATCATGCACATGTCGCTGCGCGTGAATGATTTCCTGTGCGGTGTATTCCTCGCCGTCGGCATCCGTCTCATAGATTTCAAGCTTGAGTTCGGCCGTTGGTGGAATAACGAAGACCTCCGCCTTGTCCTCGCAGATGAGATCAGCCCCGATAACTGCCGTCTGTGGGATGTCGAGACGAACGAAATCATGGACAAGGATCGGTTCCGCCGCGATATGGGCGGCGTCGAGGAAGCGTATCAGGAAGTCGCGCGGCGGCTCGGTATTCTGCTCGACAGCAATTCTCCCGGCGACATGACCGGGCCCTCATCACTGCAATAATCGCTGGGCCTGAAATAACTTTCAGGGTTTCCGATTATGTTTCAGACCGGGTTTACCCGGCGACGGGTGCGACCACACCGTCAATCTGGACGCGATAGCCTGACCGCACTGCCGGCCAGTAATCGGGAACAGCGTAATGATGTGCGCAACGGTTATCCCAGAACGCAATGGAATGCGGTCGCCAGCGGAATCTGAATGACCATTCGGGCCGTGCGCAATGCGCGTACAGGAAGCGCAGGATAGCGTCGCTTTCTTCCGGTGGAACGTCATTGATCTTGGCCGTAAAGGCGTCATTCACATAGATCAGTTTTTTGCCGCTTTCGGGATGGCGTACGATAACCGGATGGCTCGCCGCCGGTGTGCCCGGGCCAAAGATACGGGCGCCGTCATGCAGCGCAGTCAGCCCGTCGAGATAGGTTTTCATCCGGTCCGACAAGGCGTCATAGGCGGCGTACATGCTGGCGAAAATCGTGTCTCCGCCGCCATTTGGCGGAATCGTATGATTATAGAGAATACTGCCGAGGGGTGGGAACTCGGCGCAGGACTGGTCCGTATGCCAGATATCACCCGATATTTTCGGTGTGGTTTCGTCATAGTGGAAAAGCCGTACCCGCGGGTCTTCAGTCGGATTGCTGATGGTTTTGACACCGACATGCGCGCCGATGGGCCCGAAATACTCCGCAAGCCGGACATGGTCTTCGAAGCTGATTTCCTGATCTCTGAAGAATACAACAAGGTAATCGATAAATGCGCGCCGCAACTCCGTGACCTGCCCGTCGGAGAGCGGCCGTGTCAGGTCGATCCGGCCTATTTCTGCACCGATATAAGGGGAGCAGGGCGCGACAGATATCTGATTGTAGGTGGGATCAAAAGTGGTATCGGAATTCAGGGCGTCGGGCATAGGAGCACTTTCTCTGTCTGAATATTCTGAGTGTCGCGCAGGATACTTTTTCAAAATACATCATTTGGATAATTGAATAAATCGCTTCGGCGACCCCGGCGTTTGACAGCGCACAGGATTGCGCCCACGTATTTTGGCAAAATCAGGAAGTTTGCAATGCAGCCGGCCCCGGATCGTAAAGCAGGTCCACTTTTCATTGTTGTTCTGGGTTCGATCACGGCATTTCTGCCGCTGTCGCTTCACATCTTCTTTCCGGCACTGCCCGATGTAAAAGCGGAATTCATGACGACGGAAGCCGTCGTCAATCTGACGGTCAGCCTGCCGCTCTTCGTGATGGCATTCGCATCCCTGTTTTACGGCTCGTTATCCGACAGGTACGGCCGCCGCCCGGTCCTGCTCGGCTCGATCGCTTTATTCGTCGCAGGCTCTGTCTGCGCGGCATTGACCGAGAATATCTGGTTGCTGATCGCCGGGCGGGTATTGCAGGCGGCGGGCGGCGGCGGAGGACTGGGGCTTGCCCGCGCAATCGCCCGCGACGTATTCGGCGCCGATCGGCTGGTTAAGGTGATTTCCTATCTGACGATGGCCTATGCGCTCGGACCGATGATTTCTGCCCCGATTGGCGGCGCACTGGTCGATTACGGAGGGTGGCGGGCGGTTCTGGTCGTTGCCGGTGCTTTCGGTGCATTCCTGGGCCTGATCTGCTGGCGCGTCATGTTCGAGACCCACACGAACCGCGCAGCGGCCGGTGTCCGCTTTTCACTGATCCATGATTACCGGAGCCTGTTCTCGAACCTGAAATTCAGCGCCTACGTGTTGCAATCGGGTTTCAGCACCGGCGTTTTCTTTACCATGGCGGCGGCGACGTCCTTTCTGATGATCGAGTACCTGGGAAGACCGGCAAGCGAATTCGGCCTGTTTTTTATCGCCTTTCCCGCAGGTTTTATCAGCGGGTCAATAATTTCGAGCCGTTTTGCCGGGCGGGTCGCGCCGGAAAAGATGGTTCTGGTGGGCAGCATAATCCTGATGACCGCGTCGTTAACGCAGGCAGGCTTTCTGTTTGCTGGAATCGTCACGCCGTTGACGATCTTTCTGCCTGGCTACTTCGCCATTCTGGCGCAAGGGATATCGTTGCCGAATGCGCAGTCCGGCGCGATTATCGTCGCGGGGCCATTGGCGGGAACCGGGTCGGGAATTGGCGTGTTTGTTCAGTTATTAGCTGCAGCTACCTTTACACAGATTTACGGGCTTATCGCGGATGGTACGCCTTTTCCAATGGCAGCGATTGTATCGGTAAGTGCAGTTCTGGCACTCGTCATGGGAGTGATCCCCTGCCTGCTCGACCGGCGTGAAGCCGCGCGATAAAACTTGATCTCACTCCGGTGCGTTTATCGGGTACAGTGAAAAAAGTCCGAGAGAATAACCCGAGAGAATCGTCGTGTTTAAAACCGCTGCTATCGCCTTGTTGTGCGCACTTTCACTGTTTGCGGTGTTTGATCCCGGCGGAGCCCGGGCCAAAAAACCTGCCAACAGCTATACGCTCGAATGCGTTCTGCGTAGCGGGTGCCATTTCACCTGTCTCGCCGCAAGCGGGGTTAAAAGTGAACGGGTTTTCGATAAGAAAAATGTGAAATCCGTCGACTTCATTGAATTCGGCAGTGCAGCAATCGCCACCATTTTCGTCTCGAACGAGCAGCCTTCAACATTCCGTCTTAGCGGGACTGTGTTCTGCGAAATGCCGAATTCGCTCGTCCGCTAGTTTCCCGCGGCGGCGGTCGCTTACATCTGATTATTGGTTGTCGCTGGAAGCGTCACCCGAATTCCGTCGGTCTCGGCGGTGACGGTGACCTGGCAGCCCAGTCTTGATGTGGGGCGCACGCCCCAGGCCAGATCCAGCAGGTCTTCTTCTTCGTCGCTCGGATCGGGTAAGGCCGCGAAATGCTGCTCGTCGATAATGACGTGGCAGGTGGAACACGCCATGCATCCCTCGCAGGCGCCCTCGATATCGATCTTGTTGTCCCAGGCCGCTTGCAGGACAGATGTGCCTTCTGAGGCATCTATCGCCGTTTCGGTGCCGTCCGGCAGAATAAAAATGATATTCGTCATAGGGTTAATCCGCGAAGGTCATGGTGTCAGTCTGCTGCCCGGGTGCCGGCGGCGCGGTCAAAAATTTTGCCCCACTCGCTGATGAACCGGTCTATATCGGATTCCGTGGTGTCCCAGCCGAGGCTGACGCGGAGTGCACAGAGGGCGTCGGCGTCCTGAATACCCATCGCGGTAAGTACATAGGGCGGCTCGATCCGGCCGGCGGAGCATGCGGACCCGGCGCTGACTTCAATCCCCGCCAGGTCAAACGACATCACCTGCGTTTCGGAACTTATCCCCGGCATCATCAGCTTGGATGTGTTCGGAAGCCGTGGCGCATCGCCGCCGAAAACCTGCATGCCGGGTGTGGACTGGATCAGCCGGGCTTCCATCCGGTCGCGGAGCTCGGCGAGAGCTGCGTATCCGTCCATGCGCTCCTGGGCAATTTCAGCCGCGACGCCCAGGGCCGTGATATGTGCGACACTTTCGGTGCCGCCGCGCAGGCCGTGTTCCTGGCCGCCGCCGCGCATCAGGCAGTCAACCGTATCGGGCGTGCGCACCACGAGGGCCCCGATTCCCTGGGGGCCGCCGAACTTGTGACCGGTCATCGCCATGGTATCGGCACCCAGCGCTGCAAAATCGACCGGAATTTTGCCAACCGCCTGAACGGCGTCGCAATGCAGCAATGCGCCGTGGCGGTGCGCTATTTCCGCGGCCGCGGCGACCGGCTGGATAACGCCGGTTTCGTTATTGGCGAGCATCAACGCGACCAGTTGAGGGTTGTCTGCTGCGGCCAGCAGGGTTTCGAGCACTTCAAGGTCGATAATACCCTGGGCATCAACGGGAACGCGCCGGGCACCGGGACATGCATCGAGGATGGCCGGGTGTTCGACGGCGCTGACGAACGTGCGTGCCGGGTCACACATATGCATGACCTGATTGTCGGCTTCGGTACCGCCACTGGTGAAAATCACCTGGTTGGGGGCTGCGCCCAGAAGGGCGGCAAGCTTGCGGCGGGCATCCTCGACCGCCTTTCGGGCATGGCGTCCGGCACCGTGTACGGAGGACGCGTTTCCGACACTTGCCATGGCTTCTGCCAGCGCTGCAATCACCTCCGGGCGGATCTTTGCGGTGGCGTTATAGTCCAGATAGAGGCGGTCGGTCATAGCGGGCGAAAATCCTCATAATCTCTTAATATAAAAAAAGCGCGGGCTAATTGTCCGGAATGCTTGAAATCGGCCCCTGCGATTGTGTTATAGTCCGGCAGCTCAAAATCCGACCGAACGACACCATACCGTATCTCGGGCATTTCGGCCCCTGCTGCGATGGAATTTACGTTGCGCGACGGGTTAGTCAACCAGTGCCAGATAGCACCGTTGCCCGGTGTTGTCCGGGGTGCGATGCGGAATTGACAGGAATTACCGGATGCCGGAAATAATTTTTAACGGGCCTGAAGGCCGTCTTGAAGGTCGCTACCACCACAGCAAGCAGGAAAGCCCGTCCATTGCGCTGATGCTTCACCCGCACCCCCAGTATGGCGGGTCGATGAATAATCGCGTGATCTACCAGATGTATCACAGCTTCGTCCGGCGCGGTTTTTCCGTGCTCAGGTTCAACTTCCGCGGTGTCGGCCGTTCTCAGGGCGGATACGACGAAGGTATCGGCGAGCTGTCGGATGCAGCTGCCGCTCTTGACTGGTTGCAGTCCGCAAATCCTGACGCACCCCAGTGCTGGATCGGCGGGTTTTCGTTCGGCGCCTGGATCGGCATGCAGCTTCTGATGCGCCGGCCGGAAATAACCGGTTTTGTCTCCGTCGCGCCGCCTGCCAGCCTGTATGATTTCTCGTTCCTGGCACCGTGCCCGTCATCGGGCCTGTTCCTGCACGGCGCTGACGACAAGGTCGTGCCGGTCGATACCGTCGGCGCACTGGCCGAGAAGCTGGCGCACCAGCGTGAAATCACGATTGATTTCCGCGTGGTCGAGGGAGCGGATCATTTCTTCAATTCCAAGGTCGACGAGATGACCGAGCAGGTCGAAGACTACCTGAACCAGGTCATCATCGGCGTGAATCCGATCCAGTCCGAGATTTCGGCGGAAGAAGAACTCTGACAATCGGCGGGCGCCGTTCCCGACAGTTTCATTGACCGTGGCTTTCAGGCGGTTCTATAAATAATGGATGGTCGGGTTCAGTCTTCATAAACTGCATGATTCCCTTGGCGCAGAAGTGCGGGGGCTGGATCTGTCTGAGCCGATGGATTCCGGCACCCGGGACGATCTGGTGCAGGCCTGGACGGACCACCTGATCCTGTTGTTCCGGGGACAGGAACTTACGCCTGAAACCCAGCGTGCGTTTTGCGAACAGTTCGGTCCGCTTGGCGGGCGTCTGCGCAAGGCAGACCAGCGCCCGGAAGGTCAGGACGCGGATAACATCATGCTGGTGACCAATGTCCGGAAGAACGGTGTGCCGATCGGCTCGCTGCCGGACGGCGAGATGTTTTTCCATCACGACAAATGCTACGCGGCCGAACCCGATTGGGGGACCATGCTCTATGCGATGGAGGTCACCCGTGTCGGCGGGCACACGCTGTTCGCGAATATGTATGACGCCTGGGAAAC
Organism: uncultured Alphaproteobacteria bacterium; assembly: GCA_905479125.1. Classification (GTDB taxonomy): domain Bacteria; phylum Pseudomonadota; class Alphaproteobacteria; order MPNO01; family UBA830; genus CAXBCP01. The sequence goes on from CAJQLI010000203.1 coordinate 7,867, forward strand.
CCTGCCGGATGACCTGAAAGCGAAGATCGACGGCCGCAAGGTGCTGCATATATATAAATATCTGCCGACCGAGCGCGTCGACCTGAAAGACGGTATCGATAAGTATGACCACCGGTGGCAGCCCATGGTTATTACCCATCCGAAATCAGGCCGTCGCGCCCTGTACGTGAACGAGCTTATGTCTGCGATGATCGAGGGCTATGACGAGGATGAGAGCTCTGAGATCATCAACGCGCTGAACGCGCACGTGAAATCCGCAGGCATTATCTACGATCATAAATGGCGCCGTGGTGACCTGATGATGTGGGATAACTGGTGCACGATGCATGCCCGCACGGACTTTCCGCGCGACCAGACCCGGATGCTGCGGCGCTATACCGTTATGGGACAGGAACTTAGCGCCTAGCGCTGCGTGACGTTGAACCCCGACATGCGGTGCGGCTCTTGCCGGGGCGCTCCAAAAGGCGGACTCTGTGCGCATTAGATATTTGTATATCCTTTCCCAGCCAGGCCCGCCTTCATGCTGTTCAGACAGACACTAGCCGCCGATACATCGGGCGCCCTCCGTGGTGTTCTGTGGATGGTGGCATCCAGCATGTTCTATGCGCTGATCTATGTCGTGGTGCGTGGACTGGCGGAAAAATTCGATGTGAACCAGATTGTCTTCTTCCGGGCACTCCTCGGGTCGGCATTCATGCTGCCCTGGTTGTTCTCCGTCGGCCTCAGTGCGTTGCGGACGTCAAAAATGAGCCTGTATCTGTGGCGCATGTTTTTCAGCTATATCGGCGCGGTCGCCTGGATGTACGGCATTGCGGGCATGCCCTTGGCAGACGCGAACGCGCTGATGTTCACGATGCCGCTATTCACGCTTGTGCTGGCGGCGATCATGTTGTCGGAAAGGCCGGGCGTACACCGGTGGTCTGCAACTGTCGTGGGGTTTGCCGGGGCGCTCATAATCCTGCGGCCGGGCGTGATCGAGATTTCGTTTGCCGCTGTCTCTACGCTGTTCGCCGCCGCTGCATTTTCCGTAGCGTTAATCGGCAGCAAGAAACTGACCGCGACCGAAAATCCCAATGCGATGGTGTTCTATCTCTACACGCTGATGATTCCGTGTGCGGCCATCGGTGCCTATTTTTATTGGACCCCGCCGGGGCTGGATGACGTGCCGCTTCTGGTGGCGCTGGGCGTCTGCACTGTCGGGGCGCAGCAGTGTCAGACCCGCGCATTCCGGGAGGCCCCGGCGAGCCTGGTCGTGATCATCAATTATGTCCAGTTGCCGCTGATCGCCTTTCTGGGCTGGATGATCTTTGGCCAGTCGACGGACCTTTTTACATGGATCGGGGCTGCCGTGATCTGTTCCAGTACGTATTATGTGAGCTACCGTGAAGGGCGGCGTGCGGCGGAAAAGGCCCGGCAACAAAACAAGGAGATACCATGAGCGAGAAACAGGAAGGATCGGGGTGGGAAGTTGTTAAAAACACGCAGCCCCGCATCCGCCATACAATGTTGCGGGTGAAGAACATCGAGGCGTCGATAGATTTCTATACGCGCATCTTCGGCATGACACTGTTTCGTCGAATGGATAATGAAGGCGGCAAGTACTCCGTCGCCTTCGTCGGCTACGGTGACGAGAACAGCGCGCCGGCGATCGAGCTTACTTATAACTGGGGTAAGGATGAAGATTACGACAAGGGTGACGGGTTCGGTCATATCGCGATTGGCGTGCCGGATATCTACGGTATCTGCGAGAAGATCGCGGCCGAAGGTTTTGAAATCCCCCGGCCGCCGGGGCCGTTGAAGCATGGCGGGCCGAATGCCTCTGTTATCGCTTTCGTCAGGGACCCGGACGGTTATTCGATAGAACTTGGCGAGCGCGCCTGAGCGGAACATAGCTGTTTTGCACGCAGACCGAAGATTTGCGATGATCTCTCCATAGATGGCAACCAGACCAGACCAGCCAATTCAAAGGGACACTTAAATGACGACAGGGACAGACTTCAACATGATCGACGCGACGATTGCTGATATTCACGCAGCCTATGCGGCGGGAACGCTGACGGCGCGGAAGCTGGTCGAATTTTACTTCGACCGGATCGAAAAACTCGATCGTAACGGTCCTAATATCAATTCGGTAATTTCCACCAACCCGGAAGCGCTTGCGCAGGCGGATGCCCTGGATGAGGCCTTTGCCAAGTCCGGCCCGGTCGGGCCGTTGCATGGTATTCCGCTTGCCATGAAGGATCAGGGCGATGTGAAGGAGATGCCGACCACGATGGGGTCGGTGCTGTTCAAGGATCATATGCCGGGGCGGGACAGCTTCGTTACCGCCAAGCTGCGGGATGCGGGTGCGATCTTTATTGCCAAGACCACGCTGGGTGAAATGGGTGCGGGCGACACGCATGGCTCTCTCTTCGGTTCGACACGCTGCGTGTATGATTTCGACCGCACGGCGGGCGGGTCCTCCGGTGGTTCCGGTGCGGCGGCATCTGCGAATTTCTGCGCGGCCGCGATCGGTCAGGAAGGTTTTGCCTCGATCCGCCGCCCGTCGATCTGGAACGGCATTGCCGGGATGCGCCCGTCGGCCGGACTGGTCAGCCGTGGCGGCGTCTATGCGGGCTGGCCGTCAATCTACGGATCACTCGGTCCGATGGCGCGCACCGTCGCGGATTGCGCGAAACTGCTCGATGTCATGGCAGGCTATGACGAGAATGATCCAATTACCGCGCATGGCGTTGGCAACCAGGCCGACAGCTATGCGGACGGCCTGTCCACAGACGGGCTGAAAGGCAAACGTATCGGCATCCTGCGCACGGTAATGGGATATCATACGGAGCCAGATTCAGACGATTTCAAACAGGTCGATGCGCTGTTCAACAAGTCCGTCGAGGATATGGCGGCGGCGGGTGCCGATATCGTGGACCCGATCGAGATCCCCGACATGCTGGAATATCTGTCGAAGCGCGCGTGGGACACCGTCGGCGATGAACAATCGTTCAGGGACTACGCTGCCGGTAGCGCCAATTCCCCGTTCGCCTCAAAGGAAGAGGCAATGGCGTCGCCGTTATACGCGCAGGTGACGAACGGCGTGACGACACGTTGGGCGGGAAGCGCGACGCCGGAACAATATGCTGCCTACCAGAAGGCGCGTGGCGATTTCATGACGATCTTTCTGAACACCATGGCGCGTCTCGGGCTTGATGCCATCGTCCACAAGGCGGTGGAACACACACCGACACTGATTTCGGACGGCACGGCACCTCCCTTCGTCGATCAGAAAGGCGCGCCGCACCTGAATACGTTCCTGATTTTTGTGCCGTCGGTCGTTGTGCCTGCCGGGTTCACACCCGACGGTCTGCCCGCGGGGATTACCTTCCTCGGGCGTCCCTATAGCGATGCCGACATGCTCAATTACGCCTACGCATACGAGCAGGCGACCGGTCATCGGCGTCTGCCGGAGCTGGGCTAGGGCAGGGGCGGAAAATCATGTCCGACGGTAAACCCTACACGGTCTACACGGAAGACGACGCCCCGCAGGCGGGCGATAGTGTGTCCTGCACCGTGATCGGCACGATTGAAACGCCATACAAGTGTATGGAAGACTGCCCCAACCGGCATAACAAGCAGGAATTCCTGCCCTGCACGTTAAGACTCGCGCCCGAATTCGCCCCCGGTCTTGCGGGGCTCGAACCCGGGGGGAAGGTGCTGGTGCTGTACTGGTTTCATCGCGCCCGTCGGGACATGACCCAGCTACCGGTCCGCGAAGGGGGTGCGCGACAAGCCGGCCGGGGTATTCAGCTTGCGCACTCCGCCGCGACCCAACCCGATCGCCGCGCAAACCGTCGACATTCTCGA